>JAICPQ010000177.1 GCA_025929745.1 Burkholderiales bacterium
CCGCTCGCGATCGACACGCTGCAGGTCAACATCACGAAGCTGTGCAACCAGCAGTGCCGGCACTGCCACGTCGATGCCTCGCCCGCGCGGCGCGAGATGATGTCGGAAGAAGGCATCGACCGATGCCTGGAGATCCTCGAGCGGCACCTGGCGATCGGCAAGCTCGACATCACCGGCGGCGCGCCCGAGCTGCATCCCGCCTTCAACCATTTCGTGGAGCGCGCGGTCGCGCTCGGCAAGCACGTGATTGTGCGCCACAACCTCACGGTGCAGCTCGATCCGCACCCGATCACGGGCGCGAGCATGGAATACCTGCCGGAGTTTTTCGCGCGCCAGCGTGTCGAGGTGATCTCGTCGCTTCCGTACTATCAGGAGTTCTTTACCGACGCGCAGCGCGGCAAGGGTGTGTTCGCTAAGAGCCTGGAGGCCATGCGGCGCCTGAACGCGCTCGGCTATGGCGTCGATGGCAGCGGGCTGGTGCTGAATCTCGTCTACAACCCGGTCGGTCCGTATCTGCCCGCGGCGCAGGCGGTCCTCGAAGCGGACTACAAGCGCGAACTGAAGGCCAAGTTCGGCATCGTATTCACGAGCCTTTACACGATCACTAACATGCCGATCAACCGCTTCCGCCTGCATCTGCAGAAGTCCGGGCAGCTCGAGGCCTACATGGATAAGCTTCTCGCCGCGTTTAACCCTGCCGCGGCCGAGGGCGTGATGTGCCGCAGCGTGGTGAGCGTCGGCCACGACGGCCGCCTCTACGACTGCGACTTCAACCAGATGCTCGAGCTCCAGGCCGCCGGCCGGGACGGCCGGCCGCTCAGCATCTTCGACTTCGACTTCGAGCGCACGCTCGCGCGTCGCATCCGCTTCGGCGAACATTGCCTGGGCTGCACCGCCGGCGCCGGAAGCTCGTGCGGCGGAGCGACTGCCTAGCTGTTGTAAATTCCGTCGATGCGCATCTTCGGCTTCGCTGGCTGGTCGGGCAGCGGCAAGACCACGCTCATCGAGCAGCTGATCCCGCGTTTCGTGCAGCGCGGGCTGCGCGTGTCGCTCATCAAGCACGCGCACCACACCTTCGACGTCGACCAGCCCGGCAAGGACTCCTACCGGCATCGCCAGGCCGGCGCCGCCGAGATCCTGGTCACCTCGTCCAGGCGCTGGGTACTGATGCACGAGCTGCGCGGCGCGCACGAGCCTTCATTCGAGGATCAGGTCAAGCGCATCTCGCCGTGCGACCTTCTTCTCGTGGAGGGTTTCAAGCACGCGCCTATCCCGAAGCTCGAGGTCTGGCGCAAAGAGACCGGCGAGCCGCTCCTGCACCCGAACGACCCGCACATCGTCGCGGTGGCGAGCGACGCGAGGATTGAGACGAAATTGCCGCTCCTCAATCTCAACGACGTCGATGAGATCCGCAATTTCATCCTGAAGAAACTGGAGCTGTGAATCAAGGCCTGCTCTCGGTCGACGAGGCGCTCGAGCGCCTGCTCGCGGAGGCGAAGCCGGTGCCGGAAGTCGAGGAGGTGCCGACCCTTGAGGCGACCAATCGCATCCTTGCGCGGGCGCAGCGCTCGACGATGGATGTACCGCCGATGGACAACAGCGCAATGGACGGTTATGCCGTGCGCATCGTCGACGGCGCCAAGCTCCGAATTGGACAAAAAATCATGGCCGGTTCCGTCGGCAAGCCACTCGAGCCGGGCACCGCGGCGCGGATCTTTACCGGCGCGCCGATTCCGCCGGGTGCAGACGCGGTGGTGATGCAGGAGCACACCGCGATCGAGGGCGAGCACGTGGTGCTCAAGAAGAAGCCGAAGCCGGGCGAGTGGGTCCGGCGCATTGGAAGCGACGTGCGCAAAGGCGCCGAAATTCTGCCCGCGGGGAAGCGCTTGCTGCCGCAGGACACCGGTCTTGCGGCGTCGGTGGGGATCAAGACTCTGCCCGTATTCCGCAAGGTTAGGCTCGGCCTCTTTTTCACCGGCGATGAGCTGGTGATGCCCGGCGAGCCGCTCGCGCCCGGGCGCATTTACAACTCCAACCGTTTTACCCTGCGCGGGTTGGGCGAGGTGTTCGGTTGCGAGGTGAAGGACTACGGCATCGTGCCCGATACGCTCGAGGCGACGCGCGACGCGCTACGGCGCGCGGCGCAGGAGTGCGACGTCATCGTCACCTCGGGCGGTGTGTCGGTCGGCGAGGCGGATTATGTGAAGCCCGCGGTCGAGGCCGAAGGGCGGCTCCTCATGTGGCGTATCGCGATGAAGCCGGGGCGGCCGCTCGCTTTCGGACGAGTTGGAGCCGCCGCCTTCATCGGACTTCCCGGAAACCCGGTGTCGAGCTTCGTGACGTTTCTCATCTTCGTACGCCCTTTCCTGCTGCGTACGCAAGGCCTGTCACAAACTGCGCCGAAGATCATCCAGGCGCGCGCCGATTTCGAGTGGCTTGAGCCGGACGCGCGGCGAGAGTTCCTGCGCGTAAAATGGAACGGGCAGGGCGGGCTGGATCTGTATCCGACGCAGGATTCGGCGGTGCTCACTTCTACCGCCTGGGCGGACGGCCTGGTCGACAATCCGGCGGCCCATGCCATCAAGGAAGGCGACGTGGTGCGCTTCCTGCCTTATTCGGAGCTCTACTGGTGAAGGTTAAGGTTCTCCTCTTCGCAAATTTGCGCGAACGCATCGGCCAGTCGGTCGAGGTGGTCGACATTCCAGACTCGGCGAGCACGGTCGCAGGGCTGCGGATACATCTTATGCAGCGCGGCGGCGCGTGGCAGGAAATCCTTTCCGACATGAAGGTGGTGCGCGTCGCGGTGAACCACGACATGGCGGCGGCCAACGCGCCGCTCAATCCCGGCGACGAAGTCGCCTTTTTTCCGCCGGTGACTGGAGGCTGAGATGAAGGTTTCCGTTCAGTCGGACGACTTCGACCTCAGCACGGAAGTGATCGACATCTCGATGAACACACGCACCGGCGCGGTCGCGAGCTTTGTCGGAGTGGTGCGCGATATTCCGATGACGCTCGAGCACTATCCCGGGATGACCGAGAACGCGATCAAGAAGATCGTCGAGGAGGCGCGCACGCGCTGGCAGGTCCTCGACTACGCGGTGATCCACCGCTACGGAGATCTTCAGCCCGGCGACCAGATCGTGCTGGTGGCGATCGCGAGCTCGCATCGCGCCGATGCGTTTGCCGCGTGCCAATTCATCATGGACTACCTGAAGACGCAGGCGCCTTTCTGGAAAAAGGAGCACCATCCCGAAGGCGCGCGTTGGGTGAACGCGCTCGAAGCGGACGACGAAGCCGCCGCGCGCTGGAAGAGCCTCAAGCAGCCACAGCGGCTCGTGCAGAAGTAAGCGAGCGACGCAGCTCGTCAAGCTCGGCTTCGACGAGCGTCTCCTTCTCCAGCAGCTTCAGCGCCCAGGCCTCGAGCGCGCGCTTCTCGCGCGAGAGAATGCCGAGCGCTTTCTCGTAGGCCGCCTTCACGATCTCACGCACTGCGACATCGATTTCGCGCGCAGTCTCCTCGCTGTATTCGCGGTTCTTCTGAAAACCGGGAGTCATCAAAAACCTGCTTTGCTCTTCTTCGTAGGCGACGTGGCCGAGGCTCTTTACCATGCCGTAGCGCATCACCATGCTGCGCGCGATATCGGTCACTTTGGCGAGGTCGTCGGCGGCGCCCGTGGACAGATGGCCGAATACCACTTCCTCCGCGGCGCGGCCGCCGAGCAGCACCGCCATCTTGTTCTCGAGCTCGCCGCGCGTCATGAGGAAGCGGTCTTCGGTCGGGCGCTGGATGGTGTAGCCGAGCGCCCCGACGCCGCGCGGGATGATCGAGACCTTGTGGACTGGATCGGTACCCGGAAGCGCCATCGCCACCATGGCATGCCCGAGCTCGTGGTGCGCGACCACGCGGCGCTCGGTTGGGTTCAGCACGCGATTGCGCTTTTCGAGGCCGGCGATCAGGCGTTCGATCGCCTCGGTGAAATCGCGCAGCGCGACTGCCTCGGCGCCGCGGCGCGTGGCGAGGAGCGCGGCCTCGTTGATCAGGTTGGCGAGATCCGCGCCGGTAAAGCCGGGCGTGAGCGCGGCCACTTGCGTGAGGTCCACGTCGGGAGCGAGGTTCACCTTCTTCGCATGCACTTGCAGGATCTGCAGGCGCCCGGCCTTGTCCGGGCGGTCGACGAGCACCTGCCGGTCGAAGCGACCGGCGCGCAGCAGCGCGGGGTCCAGGATTTCGGGTCGGTTGGTGGCCGCGAGGAGAACGAGACCGGTCGATGGATCAAAGCCGTCGAGCTCAACGAGAAGCTGGTTGAGCGTCTGCTCTTTCTCATCGTGACCGCCGATCGGGCCGGCGCCGCGCGCCCGGCCGAGTGCGTCGAGCTCGTCGATGAAGATGATCGCCGGCGCCTTGCCGCGCGCCTGCTCGAACAGGTCGCGCACGCGCGCCGCGCCCACGCCGACAAACATCTCCACGAACTCGGAGCCCGAGATCGAGAAGAACGACACGCCGGCTTCGCCCGCGACGGCGCGCGCGAGCAGCGTCTTGCCGGTTCCCGGCGGCCCGACGAGGAGCACGCCTTTCGGCACGCGCGCGCCGAGGCGGCCGTACTTCTTGGGATCCTTGAGAAATTCGACGACTTCCTGCAGCTCGGCCTTCGCTTCGTCGACGCCCGCGACGTCAGCGAACGTCACCCCCGTCTTCTTTTCCACGTAAACTTTGGCGCGGCTCTTGCCGATCGACATGAAGCCGCCGCCCAGCCCTTGCTGCCCGGCCATGCGGCGGATGAGCAGATACCAAACGCCGAAAAAGACGAGCGCCGGGATCACCCACGACATCACGTCGCGCAAAAAAGTGCTCTCGTGCACGCGCGTGTATTTGACGTTGAACTTCGAAAGCCGCTCGGCGAGGTCGGGCTGCACGAGGTTTGCCGCGGCCACGGTCTTGCCGTTCTCCGGCGCTTTCAGTTTCCCGGTAATGCGATTTTCGGAAACCACCACCTCGGAGATCTTGTCTTCCGCGAGGAGCTTCTCGAATTCGCTGTAGGGCACGACTTCGACGGTCTGCGCCTGCTGCCACCACTGCTGGACGATGACGATGGCGAAGAATGCGAACAGCAGGTAACCGATGTTGAACTGGGTGCGCTTCTCCATCCAGGCCTCTTAAATAGGGCCGAAATGGCTGTTTGCAAGCAAGAAACAGACTTGAAAGCGGCCCGCGCAACCCCATGTGGCTGACAGGACTATGAGATTCGACAAATTCACCACCAAGCTGCAGGAGGCCCTGGCGGAGGCGCAGAGCATGGCGCTCGGCCAGGATCACCAGTACATCGAGCCGCAGCACCTGCTCGCCGTGCTGCAGAACGACCCCGGGATCGCCGGCTTGCTCGCGAAAGCGGGCGGCAACGTTCCGGCGATGAAGAAGGGCCTTAGCGACCAGATCTCGCGCTTGCCGAAGGTCGAGGGCACGCCGGGCGAGGTGCACATCTCCCGCGACCTCGCCTCGATGCTCAACGTCGCCGACAAGGAAGCGCAGAAGCGCGGCGACCAATACATCGCCTCGGAGATGTTTTTGCTCGCGGCGGTGCCGCTCCTCCAGGATTACGGCATCCGCAAGAAGGCGCTCGAGAAGGCGATCGAAGAAGTGCGCGGCGGCGAGAATGTCTCTTCGCAGCAGGGCGAGGAGCAACGGCAGGCGCTCTCCAAGTACACGCTCGATCTGACCGATCGAGCACGGCAGGGCAAGCTCGACCCCGTGATTGGCCGCGACGACGAGATCCGGCGCTGCATCCAGATCCTGCAGCGGCGCACCAAGAACAACCCGGTGCTGATCGGAGAGCCGGGCGTGGGCAAGACGGCGATCGTCGAGGGCCTCGCCCAGCGCATCGTGAACGGTGAGGTGCCCGAGACGCTGAAGAACAAGCGCGTGCTGGTGCTCGACATGGCCGCGCTCCTCGCCGGCGCGAAGTACCGCGGCGAGTTCGAAGAGCGCCTGAAGTCGGTGCTCA
>JAICPQ010000229.1 GCA_025929745.1 Burkholderiales bacterium
GAGCGTGATCCTGCTGCGCGTTCGCGCTGGGAGGTGCTCACGTGCTACCCGGGGCTGCACGCCATCTACATTCACAAGCTGGCGCATTGGTTCTGGGAAAACGGCCTGCAATGGCTCGGCCGCTTCACCTCTCACCTCGGCCGGTTCCTGACCGGCATCGAAATTCACCCGGGCGCGAAGATCGGCTCGTGTGTTTTCATTGACCACGGCATGGGCGTGGTCATCGGCGAGACGGCAGAGGTCGGCGAGGGCTGCACCATTTACCAGGGCGTGACGCTCGGCGGCACTTCGCTAGAGCCAGGTACCAAGCGCCACCCAACGCTCGGCCCCGGCGTAATCGTAGGCGCGGGCGCAAAGGTACTCGGTGGATTCACGGTGGGTGCGGGCGCGCGCATCGGCTCCAATGCGATCGTCGTCAAGGAAGTCGCCCCGGGTGCCACCGTGGTCGGGCCGCTGGCGCGGATGCTGGACCAAGCCGGAACCCGTGAAGCCGAGCGGTTCGCCGCTTACGCCGTAGTCCAGGAAAACGACGACCCCTATGCCAAGGCGATCCAACAGCTCGTCGAGCACTCGCAGGAGCTCGAGCGCACCATCGCGGCGCTGAACGACAAGCTCGCCCGGCTTGAAAAAGCCGACCGCGAGAGCCAACTACGCGTAGTTAAGTAACTGTCCCGTCAGCGGAACTTAATCCGACCGATTTAGTCGGATAAGTGTATACTTGACTACATCTATCGGGTACTGAGGATTCTATGAGACTCACCACCAAGGGGCGGTTTGCGGTTACGGCAATGGTCGATCTGGCGCTGCGCCAGAACCGCGGGCCCGTAACGCTGGCCGCGATCAGCGAGCGGCAGCACATTTCGCTTTCCTATCTGGAACAGCTCTTCGGCAAACTGCGCCGCGCCTCGCTCGTCTCGAGCGTGCGCGGACCCGGTGGCGGCTACAACCTTGCGCAGCCGACGCACCAGGTTACGGTCGCGGATATCGTGGCGGCCGTGGATGAGCCGCTCGATGCCACGCAATGCGCCGGCAAGGAAAACTGCCACGACGACAAGCGCTGCATGACGCACGACCTGTGGGCGACGCTGAACGAGAAGATGCACGAATATCTCTCGTCTGTGACGCTCGCCGACCTCGTCGCGCACCAGAGCGGCAAGCCCGTAGCGGTAATCAAGGATTTCCGCTCGGAAAAGGAGAAAGTCGCGGCATGAAGCTGCCCGTCTATCTCGACTACTCGGCGACGACTCCGGTCGATCCCCGCGTTGCCGAGAAGATGATTCCGTATCTCACGGAGTTCTTCGGCAACGCGGCGAGCCGCTCGCACGCCTTCGGCTGGAAGGCTGAGGAGGCGGTTGAGCAGGCGCGCAGCCACGTCGCAGCGCTGATCAACGCCGATCCGAAGGAGATTGTCTGGACTTCGGGCGCCACGGAAGGCAATAACCTGGCAATCAAGGGTGCGGCTCACTTCTATAAGACGAAGGGCAAGCACATCATCACGCAGAAGACCGAGCACAAGGCGGTGCTCGACACCTGCCGCGATCTCGAGCGGCACGGCTTCGAGGTGACGTACCTCGACGTGGAGCAAAACGGCATCGTCAGCCTCGAGAGGTTCGAGGCCGCGATCCGTCCCGACACCATCCTCGCTTCGATCATGATGGTGAACAACGAAATCGGCGTTATTCAGCCGGTCGGGCAGATCGCCGAGATCTGCAAGAAGAAGGGCGTGATCTATCACTGCGACGCGGTGCAGGCCGGCGGGCGCATCGAAATCGACATGCAGAAGTTCAAGGCCGACCTGCTGACGCTGACCGCACACAAGATGTACGGGCCGAAGGGCATCGGCGCGCTGTACGTGCGGCGCAAGCCTCGCGTTCGCATCGAGGCGCAGATCCACGGCGGCGGTCACGAACGCGGCTTCCGCTCGGGAACGCTCGCCACTCATCAGATTGTGGGCTTCGGCGAGGCGGCGCGGCTTGCCAAGCAGGAGATGGCCACCGAGAACGAGCGCATCCGCGCGCTGCGCGATCGCCTGCTCAAGGGCATCCAGGACATCGAGGAGGCCTATGTGAACGGCGACCTCGAGCGGCGCATCCCGCACAACGTGAACGTTTCCTTCAACTTCGTGGAAGGCGAGTCACTCATCATGGCGGTGAAGGACCTCGCCGTTTCGTCGGGCTCGGCGTGCACCTCGGCATCGCTCGAGCCCTCGTATGTGCTGCGCGCGCTGGGGCGCTCGGACGAGCTCGCGCACAGCTCGATCCGCTTCACGCTCGGCCGCTTCACCACCGAGGAAGAGATCGACTACGCAGTAAACTTGATCAAGAAGAAGGTGGCGAAGCTTCGCGAGCTCTCGCCGCTTTGGGAAATGCACAAGGAAGGCATCGACTTAAATACCGTCCAATGGGCGGCACATTGAGGTAGCGCTATGGCATACAGCGACAAAGTAATCGACCACTATGAGAATCCGCGCAACGTCGGCTCCTTCGACAAAGGCGACGACGCGGTCGGCACCGGCATGGTCGGCGCGCCCGCCTGCGGCGACGTAATGAAGCTGCAGATCAGGGTCGGCGCCGATGGCCGCATCGAGGACGCGCGCTTCAAGACCTACGGGTGCGGCTCGGCGATCGCGTCGAGCTCGCTCATCACCGAATGGGTGAAAGGCAAGACCCTGGATGAGGCGACGACCATCAAGAACACCGAGATCGCGCAGGAGCTTTCGCTCCCGCCGGTGAAGATCCACTGCTCGATCCTCGCTGAGGACGCGATCAAGGCGGCCGTGGCGGACTACAAGAAGAAGCACAACATCCAGGACAAAGAGGCGGCTTGATGGCAGTGACGCTGACCTCCAACGCCGCCAGTCACGTGCAGCGCTCGCTTTCCAAGCGCGGTAAGGGCCTCGGCCTGCGCGTGGGCGTCCGTACCTCGGGCTGCTCAGGTCTCGCCTACAAGCTGGAGTTCGCCGACCAGGTAAACCCCGGCGACCTGGAGTTCGAGAGCCACGGTGTGAAGGTCCTCGTCGATCCGAAAAGCCTGCAGTTCATCGACGGCACCGAGCTCGACTACACCCGCGAGGGCCTGAACGAAGGCTTCAAATTCAGGAACCCGAAGGTCAAGGACGAATGCGGGTGCGGGGAATCGTTTAACGTCGCATAGCCGATTGCACGACGCTCGCGCGACTTGCCGACACATGGGATACATGTGCGGAAGCGCGTGAGGCGTCGATGCAAGCAATGCAGAACCACTTTGAACTCTTCGGGCTCTCCGCCGCGTTCGGGCTAGAGACCGAGGTGCTCGAGCGTTCCTACCGCGAAATCCAGTCGCGCGTGCATCCGGACCGGTTCGCGCACGCGGGGGACGCCGAGCGGCGCGCCTCTCTGCAATGGACGACGCGCGTGAACGAGGCCTTTCAAACCCTGAAAAACCCCGTGACGCGAGCCCAGCATCTGCTCGCGCTGCACGGCGTCGACGTCGCGTTCGAGACCAACACTGCCATGCCGCCGGAGTTTCTCATGCAGCAAATGGAGCTGCGCGAGGCGCTGGAGTCCGCGACGGCCGCGAAGGACGCGTCGCGCCTCGATACTTTGCGCGCCGAGCTAACGCAATCTCGCCGTGTCCTTGAGGAGCACATCGGCGAAGCGATCGACGCGAAGCAGGATTATCGCGGCGCAGCGCAGCTGGTGAGGAAACTGCAATTCCTCGACAAGCTCGATAGCGAAATCGATTCGGCTTATGAGAGCGTCGAGTAGATGGCGCTGCTAATCGACGCGGCGCAACTCCACTCGCCGGTTCGCGGCGCGGCCGCTTTCGCTCCCGTTGTCGGCGATCGGCGCATCCGGTCCGTAGCCGCGCGCGGTCAGCCGCGCCGGTTCGACGCCCTTGGAGACCAGATAGCGCATCACCGTTTCGGCGCGCCGCTGCGACAGAGTGCGGTTGTGCTGCGCCGAGCCGCGGTTGTCGGTGTGGCCCGCGACTTCCGCCCTGACCTCGCTGCGGCGGATGAGCGCCGCGGCGGCCTCATCGAGCGTCTTCGAGGATCCCGCGGTGAGCTGCGCCGA
>JAICPQ010000033.1 GCA_025929745.1 Burkholderiales bacterium
AGGCTGAAGTCGGGCTCTGACCCCGATTTTCAGATGCTCATTACGTTCTTGCGGTAGAACTTCAGCTCCTCGATCGACTCAAGGATGTCGGCGAGCGCCTCGTGCTTGCCTTCCTTCGAGAACGCCTTCAGCTCGGGCTTCCAGCGCCGGACCAGCTCCTTCAGCGTTGAGACGTCGAGATTGCGGTAATGGAAGTGCGACTCCAAGCGCGGCATCCAGCGCGCGAGGAAGCGGCGGTCCTGGCAGATGGAGTTGCCGCACATCGGCGAAGTATTCGCCGGCACGTGCGCCGCCACGAATTGGAGCGCCTCGCGCTCGGCCTCGGGCTCCGCGAGCGCGGATGCGCGCACGCGCTCGATGAGCCCCGTCTTGGCGTGGGTGCTCTTGTTCCACGAATCCATCGCGTCGAGCACTTCGTCGGGCTGGTGGACCACCAGTACCGGTCCGGTGGCGATGACGTTCAGCTGAGGATCGGTGACGAGCGTCGCGACTTCGATGATGCGATCGGAATCGGGCTGCAACCCCGTCATCTCCATGTCGATCCAGATGAGGTTGTTTGCGTCCGCAGCCATGGCTTATTCTCTCATGGTGTTTACGTGGATCTTTCTCGCCGCGCTCGGCGCGGCACTGCTCACCCGCCTGTGGCTCGCGCAGCGCCAGGTTCGCCACGTGCGCGCGCATCGCGAAGCGGTCCCCGCGATGTTTGCGCAATCGATTCCGCTCCCCGCGCATCAGAAAGCCGCCGACTACACCGTGGCGAAAGCGCGTCTGGGCATCGTCGACACGGTGCTCGACGCGCTCCTCCTGCTCGCGCTCACGCTCGGCGGCGTGCTGCAGTGGCTCTCGGACCTCTGGCAGCGCGTGTTCGCCGTCGATTCGATCTGGCACGGCACCGCGCTCATCCTCACCGCGTTTCTCGTGCGCGGCGTGCTCGGCCTGCCGCTCAGCCTGTATCGCATCTTCGTGATCGAGGAGCGCTTCGGCTTCAACCGCATGACGCTTCGGCTCTTCATCACCGACACGATCAAAGGCCTGGTCGTGGGAGCAGTGCTCGGCGTGCCGCTTCTTCTCGCCGTGCTCTGGCTCATGCTCGCGGCGGGACCATGGTGGTGGCTCTACGTCTGGCTCGTGCTCGTCGTGTATTCGCTCTTCCTGCAGATGATCTACCCGGCGGTGGTGATGCCGCTCTTCAACAAGTTTTCGCCGCTCACCGACGAGGCGCTGGCCGGACGCATCGAAAAGCTCCTTTCGCGCACCGGCTTTCGCTCGCGCGGCCTCTTCATCATGGACGGTTCGAAGCGCTCGTCGCACGGCAACGCGTTCTTTGCCGGCTTCGGCGCCGCCAAGCGCATCGTGCTCTTCGACACCCTGGTCTCGCGCCTGCAGCCCGGCGAGGTCGAGGCCGTACTCGCGCACGAGCTCGGGCACTACAAGCTGCGCCACATCGTGAAGGGCATGGCGCTCAGTTGGGCGTTCAGCTTCCTGCTTCTTCTCGTCCTCGGCCTCGTCGCCGACAAAGCCTGGTTCTATGAAGGTCTCGGCGTGTCGACCGCGACTCTGCCGGTGGCGCTCGTCCTCTTCATGCTCGTGGTGCCGGAATTCACCTTCTTCGTGCAACCGCTCATTTCACTCTTCTCGCGAAAGAACGAGTACGAGGCCGACCGCTACGCCGCGCAGAACGCCGATGCGAAGGAACTGGTGCAGGCCCTCGTCAAGCTCTATCACGACAACTCCTCCACGCTCACGCCCGACCCGCTGCACTCGGCGTACTATGACTCCCATCCGCCGGCGGCGATGCGCATCGCCCGCCTGAAAACCGCATGAACGAACTCGCCCAGAAGCGCTGCAAGCCCTGCGAAGGCGGCACCCAACCGTTCACCGCCGAGGAGGCGAAGAAGCTCCTCAGGAACCTCAACGGCTGGGGCATCGAGAACGGCCGCCTCGCGAAGACCTTCAACTTCCCGAACTACTACGAGACCATGGCGTTCGTGAACGGGCTCGCCTGGATCTCGCACCGCGAGGACCATCATCCCGACCTGGGCGTGCACTACAACAAGTGCCGCGTCGAGTACTGGACGCACGCCATCGGCGGGCTCTCGGAAAACGACTTCATCTGCGCCGCCAAGGCCGACGTCCTCTTCGAGCTTTGAAAAGAGTCTTCAGCTCGTTCAACCAGACCGCCGTCTATCACGCGCGCAATCTGCTCGAGAACGCGGGCATCGAAACCCTGGTGAAAAACGCCGTTCTCTCCTCCGCGATGGGCGAGCTGCCTCCGGCGGAATGCCAAGCGGAGCTGTGGGTTCTGGACGAAGCCGACTACGGACGAGCCGAAGAGATTCTTTGTCGTCCGGTTACGGGCAAAGACTGGACGTGCGTCTGCGGCGAGACGTTGGGGGCGCAGTTCAGCCAGTGCTGGCGCTGCGCAGCCTTTCGATCTGACGGTCGTGCAGCCTAGAAAGCAGGAAAAGTGAAGCGCTCGCACCGACGAGCGCGAAGAACATGTCGGCCTGCGTGTCCCACGGATCGCCCTGGGTGCCGAGGAACTCGTGAGCCCCTTGGCCGAAGAGCAGAGCGGCCCACCATTCGATCAGCTCGTAGAACGCGCTGACCGCAAGGGCAATGCATACGCAGACGAAGGCCAGCATCCGGCGTCCGTTGACGAAGCCGCCGCGCACAAGGATCTCGCGCGCGATCATCGCCGGCACGAAACCCTGCATGAAGTGACCGATGCGGTCGTACGGATTGCGCTCGAAGCCGAGCGCGTCCTGCAGCCAGAAGCCGAGCGGCGCGCGCGCGTAGGTGTAAGCGCCGCCGTAAATCAGGACGAGTGCATGCACGGCGATGAGGAAGTAAAGCAGACCGGTGAGCGGATAACGCTGGTGGGTGGCGACGAGGATCGGAAGCGCGATGAGCACGGGCGCCACTTCCAGCCACCACGTTGCGCGGTCGTACGGTTTCACCCCGGACACCACAAGGGCGGCGAGCACGACGCCCAGCCCGAGAAACTTCAGGACCAGAAGCGCGAGCTGTGGGCGACGATCGCGGCGCCTGCGAGCACTGCGACCCAGAGGACGAGCGCGCGCCACAGCATGCCGACGGTGGTGTCGAGGAACGGGCCGTCGGCCTCTTCGCCCACGCCGAGTTCCGGACGCGGTTGCAGTCCGTCCATTTCCTGCACCGGCATGCCGAGGCGCACGCCCATCGCGCCCGCGCCTGCGGCGAGGAGCACTCCGGCGTCGGGATCGGGCCAGGTGCGCGCCTGCGTGCGCCAGCAGTACACCGTATTTTCGAAGTCGCCGACGAGTGCGAACGCCGCCGCGGTGAGCCGCACGGCTGGCCACTCGAGCACGTGGAACGCCTGCTCGGCGAAGCGGGCGAACCCGCCGAGGTTGCGCCAGCGTGCGGCGAGGTAGGCGGCAAGCCGGTAGAGGATCGCGCCGCTCGGCCCGGGAAAGATCAGGTACCAGAGCAGCACGCCGAAGACATGGCGATGCGCAGCGAGGAGCGCCTCCTCGATGGACAGACGCACCACTTCCTCCCGCGTGCGCACCACCCCGGAAGCGCCGCGCCACTGGTCCAGGAGCACGCGCGCCCGGTCGATGTCGCCGGACTTGAGCGCGAGCTGGATGTCGGTGAAGTAGTGGCTGAATTGGCGAAAGCCGAGCGTGAGGTAGAGCACGGCGATATCAAAGGCGAGCGCCAGCAGCCAGTTCGCGGCGGACAGCAGCGCATGGAGGAGGATCGAAATCGCCACCGGCGGCAGCACTGCGACAAGCCAGGCGGTGAGGCCGTGCTCGCGCGCGCCGCCGTTGAACGAGCGCTCGAGCGAGCCCGCCCAGGCGGCGAGGGTCGAGGAAACGCCCTTGTGCTCGCCGAGCGGACGCCACTGCTCGATCAGGAGGGCAAGGATGATCGCGACAACGCTCATTCCAGCATTTTATGCAAGTTGACGAGCATCCCGGCGGTCGCGCCCCAGATCATGTGGCCCTGGTACTCGAACACGTAGAAGCCGACGCTCCTTCCCTGGAGCTCGCGCGTGCGGCGCTGCCGGTTCGCCGGGTCGAGCAGGAAGGAAAGCGGCACCTCGAACACCGATTCGACTTCGCGCGGATCGGGCGTGAGCTCGAGCGGCGGCTGGATAAGCCCGATGACCGGGGTCACGCGAAAGCCGGTGCGCGTGTGGTACTCGGGCAGGCGGCCGAGGATCTCGACGCGCTCCAGGGCAAGCCCGATCTCTTCCTGCGCCTCGCGCAGCGCGGTGAACTCGGCGCTCGCGTCGCCCGGCTCGGCCCGCCCGCCCGGGAAGCTGACCTGCCCCGAGTGGCTTTTCAGATGCTGCGTGCGCTGGGTGAAGAGGACGGTGAGGCCCTGCGCCTGCGCGATCACTGGAATCAGCACCGCGGCCGCCGTCGTGCCGACGCGCCCGACGCCGTCGTCGCCGTACACCGCGAATTCCAGCGGGCTGCGCGCGGCAAGGCGCCTGCGTAGCTCGGCGAGGTCAAGGTGCATAATGCGGGGGCTTCAACCACCAAGGAGGAAAGGGCATGACCCGCATTGCACTATTCGTCGTCACGATGTTCGCGTCCGCCGCCTTTGCCGCAAACTGCCCGGTGCAGATGAAGGCCATCGACGAGGCGCTGCCGAAAGCGAAGCTCGATGCGACCAAGACCGCGGAGGTGAAAAAGCTGCGCGCCGACGGCGAGCGCCTGCACAAGGAAGGCAAGCACACCGAGTCGATGGATGCCCTCGGCAAAGCCAAGGGCATCCTGGGCATCAAGTAACGGCGTTACGGGACGAGGACGATCGAGCCGGTCGTCTTGCGTCCCTCGAGATCACGATGCGCCTGGGCGGCGTCCGCAAGCTTGTAACGCTTCGTGGTCTCGATCTTTACCTTGCCTGAGCTCACTACGTCGAAGAGCGAGCGCGCGGTTTCTTCGAGATCGGCGCGCGAAGCGATGTAGGTGGCGAGCGTCGGGCGCGTGAGGTAGAGCGAGCCCTTCTGCTGCAGGATGCCGATATTGACGGGCGGCACCGGGCCCGAGGCGTTACCGAACGACACCATCAGGCCGCGCGGCCGCAGGCAATCGAGCGAGCCTTCCCAGGTGGTCTTGCCCACCGAGTCGTAGACCACCGGCACACCCTTGCCGCCGGTGAGCGACTTCACCTTCTCGACGAAGTTTTCTTTGTTGTAGTTGATGACGTGCGTCCACCCGTGCGCTTTGGCGAGCGCGGCCTTCTCTTCCGAGCCGACGGTGCCGATCGCATTCACGCCAAGCGCCTTCAGCCACTGCCCGGCGATGAGGCCGACGCCGCCCGCGGCCGCGTGCCAGAGGATCGTTTCGCCGGACTTCACCGCATAGGTGCGGTGGATGAGGTACTGCACCGTCATCCCTTTCAGGGTCATCGACGCGGCCATCTCTTCGGAGACGCCGTCGGGCAGCTTCACCAGCCGCTCGGCCGGCACGAGGCGCACTTCGGTATAGGAGCCTGGCAGGCCGGTGTAAGTGACGCGATCGCCCGCCTTGATGTTGCTCACGCCCTGCCCGACGGCCTCGACGACGCCCGCCCCCTCGTTGCCGGCGACGCCCGGCAGCTGCATTGGATAGAGGCCTGAACGCTGGTAGGTGTCGACGAAGTTGACGCCGATCGCCTTGTGACGCACGCGCACCTGGCCCGCGCCGGGATCGCCGACCGTGACCTCGTCGAGCTGCAGCACTTCCGGACCGCCCTGCTTGTGATAGCGAATCGCCTTTGGCATTGCGTTCTCCTTAATGGAATAGGGTGAGCACGCCGGTGTAGCCATACAACCGGTCACGCGAAATCTCGCCGTTGCAGAAGAATCCTACCAGCGGCACTTCCCCGAGCACGCGCCGGATGAGCTCCAGTTCCGCGCCGCGCGCGCCGAACATGTGCTCGCCGCGCGCGAGGCAGGAGAAGTAGAGCGCGCCGCGCGGTTTGTCGATTTGCGACTTGAGTTCCCCGGTAATGCGCTCCAGGTCCTGACGCGCCGCCTGGGTGTCGCGGCGGCAGAAGATGATCTCCATGCCGGGCTCGGCGAGGTCGCCGATGGCGATGAGCTTGTTGTTCGGGTCGATGCCGACGAGATTGCGCGCGGTGTAGTCGCCGGTGTCCGAGCCCGGCACCGGGATGCCGACGAGCACGCTGCGCTCGGCGCCGATCACCTCCTGGAGCACGTCGAGCGCCGGCCGGCCATCGAGCGACCCGATCACGTTATGCGCGCACTCGGTGACGCGGAAACGGCCCGGATACGGCACGCAACCCTGCGTCAGCCGTGTGGCCACCGCTACATCGGACTCGAGCGCCGCGCCGGAAAGGCCGCCGGAGAGGACCGCGTTCGCGATCTGCACGGTGCGCAGCCGCGAGCTCGACAATCCGCCCACCACGAAGCCGCTCGTCACCTTCGCCGACATGTCGGCGACGAGGCCCGCGACGTCAGGCGCCGCCGGGTCGGCGTGCACGATGGCGAAATTGCCGCCTTTGAGCGGCGAGCGTCCGGAGAAAACCTGGAACGAATCAATGTCGGCCACCATGGCCGCGACGGCGGGCTGCTGCTGATACTCGGCGCCGGTGGCGAGCACGCCGACGCCGACGCTGCCGATCCAGTCTTCCACGCCGGTGCGGTTGCGCAGCTCGTGCAGAATCTTCACCGCGTCGTCGACGAACGCGTCGGTGAAATAGACGAATCCGAGACCCCGCGCGGGGCGTCCGAGGCGCTCGGCGCAGGCCGATACGCATTCGCGCCACGTCGGCGCGGCGGCATGGGCGTAGCGGAACACTACGGCTTCTTCGGCGGCTCCGTGGCGCTCTTCATCGCCTGCAGCGCTGCGCGCTGCACCTCGAGCGCCTGGATCGAGTAGCGCAGCATGTTGAGGTTCATGTTGAGCCACGCCTCCACCGAGCGCAGCTCGGCGATGCGCTTCTCGACCTCCTGCGGGTCGAAGGTCGGCACTGCCATGCCGGGGATCGGCACACCGAGCGGGCCCCACAGCCGGCGGAACATCTCGAACGGGTCGGGCGGCGTCGTCTCGTCAGGCATGGGCTACATTCTCCTCCGGGCTGAAGAATTCACGCACCTCCTCTTCGCGCGCGTAGGTGTCCTTGTAGGCAAGCTCGATGAGCGCGCGGCAGAACGATTCCTCGAACAGCAGGTAGCTCGCCAGGTTGGATCCGGAGCGGTTGAGCGCTCCGGTGGGGCGCAGCACGAAGCGCACCGTGGAAGGCAGCTCGTGAAGGAAGCGCGCGGCGATGCGCTCGATCGGCTGGGACGGGGTGATGAAGAGTACCTTGACTGGGCGCAGCGCGAGCTGCGCTTCGCCGAGCTTGTCCGGCGGGATGAGCCGCACGGTGCGGTTGATGCGCTCGAGCCGCTCGATGTCGACCATCAGACTGTCGAGAAAAATGCTGTTCAGCGCATGGCCGGCGACCTGGGCGAGCGAGGGGTACGTATTCGAGCGCGCACGCGTATCGTCGACGTTCTGGCGTCCGGTGCCGATGATCAGCACGCGATCCGCGCCGAGGTGCAGCGCCGGGCTCACCGGGGCGATCTGGCGCATCGTGCCGTCGCCGAAGTACTCGCGGTGCACCTTCACCGCCGGAAAGAGGAAGGGCAGCGCCGCCGAGGCGAGCAGGTAATCGACCTTGATGGTGACCGCCGCGCCGACGCGCTGGTTGCGCTGCCATGGCTCGATGCCGCTCGCGCCCTGAAAGAACGACACGCTCTGCCCGGAGGTGTAGCCCGACGCGGTAACGCAGAGCGCGTAGAGCGCGCCGGCGTCGATGTTCTTCTGGATGCGCTGGCAGTCGAGGTTGCGCTCGAGCATCTCGCGCAGCGGCGCGTTGTCGAGGAAGGACACGGGGTTGCGCCGCGATACCAGCATCAGGGCGGCAAGCCAGCGCGCCCCGCTCTTCACGATGTTCCAGGCGTCGGTGCGGTAGATATGGTGGCAGCGCATGTGCTCCCAAACCGCGAGCAGCTGGGCGACCGCGGCGTTGAAGTCATCGGCGTAAACGGCGAGCGTCGCGGCGTTGATCGCCCCCGCCGAGGTGCCGCACAAGATGGAAAACGGGTTCTTCACCGGGTTGCCGAGGATGTCGCGGACCGCTTTCAGGACGCCGATCTGGTAGGCGGCGCGCGCGCCGCCGCCGGTGAGGACGAGGCCCGCCCGCGCGCCTCTTCCTCTAGAAGAGATTCTGCTCTTGACCGCGGGGAGCGTTGACATCGGCGACCACCACGGCCGTCATGTTAACGAGGCGACGTACCGTGGCTGAGGGTGTGAGGATATGGACCGGTCGCGCGCTGCCGAGGAGCATCGGCCCGATCGTGACGCCGCCACCGGCGGCGCTTTTCAGAAGATTGAACGCGATGTTCGCCGCATCCAAAGACGGCATGATGAGCAGGTTCGCTTCGCCGCGCAGCCGCGTGCGCGGATTGATGCGCAGGCGGATCTCCTCGGAGAGCGCCGCGTCGCCGTGCATCTCGCCGTCGATTTCGAGGTCGGGCGCGAGGTTGCGGATGAGCTCGAGCGCGCGCTGCATCTTGCGCGCCGATGCGGTCTGCGCCGAGCCGAAGTTCGAGGCGGAAAGGAGCGCGACCTTGGGCGTGATGGCGAAGCGGCGCACCTCCTCGGCGGCGAGCAGCGTCATCTCGGCGATGCGCTCCGGGTCCGGGTCGTCGCTGATGTAGGTGTCGCAGATGAAGACATTACGCGCCGGAAGCATGAGGGCGTTCATCGCCGCGTAGTGACGCACGCCCTGACGCAGGCCGATCACCTGCTCGATGTAGCGCAGGTGCTCCGGATGCATGCCGAAGGTGCCGCAGAGCATGCCATCGGCCTCGCCCTTGTAAATTAGCATCGCGCCGATCAAGGTGGTGTGGCGGCGCATCTCCACGCGCGCGTACTCGGGCGTCACGCCCTTGCGCTCGGAGAGCTGGTGGTACGTCGTCCAATAGTCGCGAAAGCGCGGATCGGACTCCGGGTTGACGAGCTCGAACTCCCTGCCCGGCCGCACGCGCAGGCCGAGCTTCTGCAGCCGCTGCTCGATCACCTGCGGCCGGCCAATGAGCGTCGGGCGGGCGAGCCCTTCGTCGACCACGATCTGCGCCGCGCGCAGCACACGCTCGTCCTCGCCCTCGGCGTAGACCACGCGGCGCGGCTGCTTCTTCGCCGCGGTGAAGAGCGGCTGCATGATGACGCCGGAGTGGTAGACGAACTGGCTGAGCGACTCGCGGTAGGCGTCGAGATCCGCGATTGGGCGCGTGGCCACGCCGGAATCCATGGCCGCTTTTGCCACGGCAGGCGCGACGCGCGCGATGAGGCGCGGATCGAAGGGCCGCGGGATGATGTACTCCGGGCCAAAGCTGATGGTCTCGATGCCGTAGGCGAGCGCCACCTGCTCGGAGGTCTCGGCCTGCGCGAGTTCGGCAATGGCGCGCACCGCGGCCACCTCCATCTCGCTATTGATCGTGGTCGCGCCCACATCCAGCGCGCCGCGGAAGATGAACGGGAAGCAGAGGACGTTATTCACCTGGTTGGGAAAGTCCGAGCGCCCGGTGGCGATCACGCAGTCGGGCCGCGCCTCGCGCGCGAGCTGCGGGTCGATCTCGGGCTCCGGATTGGCGAGCGCCAGGATCAAGGGCCGCTCGGCCATTTTCTTCACCATCGCCGGCTTGAGCACCCCGCCCGCCGACAGGCCGAGGAAAACGTCGGCGCCGGCGATCACTTCATCGAGCGTGCGCGCGCGCGTATCGATCGCGAAGCGCTCCTTGTCCGGATCCATCTCCTCGCGCCGGCCCTTGTAGACCACGCCCTTGATGTCGGTCACGGCGATGTTCTCGCGCGGCAGCCCCATCTTCACCAGGAGCTCAAGGCACGCGAGCGCCGCGGCGCCGGCGCCGGAAGCCACCAGCTTCACGCTCTTGAATGTCTTGTTGACGACCTTGAGGCCGTTATAGATCGCTGCGCCGACGGTGATCGCCGTGCCGTGCTGGTCGTCGTGGAACACGGGGATCTTCATGCGCTTGCGCAGCGCGCGCTCGACGACGAAGCATTCCGGCGCCTTGATGTCCTCGAGGTTGATCGCGCCGAAGGTCGGCTCGAGCGCGGAGATGATGTCGACCAGCTTCTGCGGGTCGCGCTCCTCGATCTCGATGTCGAAGCAGTCGATCCCGGCGAACTTCTTGAAAAGCACGCTCTTTCCTTCCATCACCGGCTTCGCGGCGAGCGGGCCGATCGCGCCGAGGCCGAGCACCGCGGTGCCGTTGGTGATCACCGCAATCAGGTTGGAGCGCGAGGTGTAGTGGACCGCCTGCGACGGATCGCGCTTGATCTCGTCGCACGCCGCGGCGACGCCGGGCGAATACGCGAGCGCGAGGTCGCGCTGGTTGGTGAGCTGCTTGGTCGGCGCCACCGAAATTTTCCCCGGCGGGTGGCGCCGGTGATATTCGAGTGCGTTCTTCCTCAGCTCCTCGTCCACGCGACGATTCTATAGCAAGCCCAGCACGCCGATGCCCGCGCCGCCGAGCGAAGAGGCGACGAATGCTGCGACGAGCGCGATGGCGACGAACTGCGACGCCTCGTGCGCGGGCACGCGCAAGAGCTCCTGTACGCCGAGGTAATACAGATAGAAGACGTACGGCAGCGTGATCACGCAGACGAGCACGAGCACCGGCGTGAAGAGCGCGACCGATGCGAGTAGCACCGGCGTGGCGCCGTACGCGGCGACCTGCATACAGCGCGTGAGCGGCGCTTCGCGCGAATCCAGGCGCACCATCAGCCAGAACGCGGCGGCGACGGTGTAGATGGTGAGCAGGCTGCCGAGATAGGTGGCGATCACCGCGTTCTGCGGGACTTCCAGATCGGAATTGCGCGCCATGACGAACGACGCAGCCGCCGGAATGATGCTCAGCATGAAGGCATGCACGAGCGCGGCGTGCGCGCGCTCCGCGCCAATGCGTGCCCACTCGGCTCGTGGCGAAACCACGATCCGTATAATGCGCCGCATCATAGTGAAGAAGATTCTAACGGCGCGCCGCGCCGCCGAGATCGAACCCTTCGAAGTGATGGATGTGCTTTCGCGCGCCCAGGCGCTCGAGCGCGCCGGACGCCGCGTGGTGCACATGGAGATCGGCGAACCGGATTTCACCGCGCCTGAACCGGTGGTCGAGGCCGGCATCCGCGCGATGCGCGAGGGGCGCACTGCGTATACCGCGACGCTTGGTGTGCATGCGCTGCGCGAGGCGATCGCGACGCATTACGAGCGTCGATTCGGCGCCACGGTCGCGCCGGAGAGAATTGCGATTACTTCCGGAGCCTCGGGGGGCCTTCTCACCGTGGCGGCGCTGTATGTGGATGCCGGTGATGAGGTGCTGGTGCCCGATCCCGGCTATCCCGGGTACCGGCACTTCGTGCGCGCCTTCGAAGGCGCCGCGCGGATCCTGCCCGTCTCGGCGGCGAGCAATTTTCAGCCAACGCTCGAGATGGTGCGCGCGGCATGGGGGTCGCGCACCAAGGGGCTTCTCCTCGGCTCGCCGTCCAACCCGACCGGAACGCTCATCGCGCGCGCGGAACTCGAGCGCATCGCGGCATTCATCGCGGACGAAGGGGGCGTGCTGATCGTCGACGAGATCTACCAGGGCCTGGTGTACGGCACGGAGCCTTGGACCGCGTTCGGCATGGCGGGGGACGTGGTACTGGTCAACAGCTTCTCCAAGTACTTCTGCATGACCGGCTGGCGGCTCGGCTGGGTGGTCTTGCCCGAAAACGCGCTGCGCGGCTTCGAGAAGCTCGCGCAGCACCTTTTCATCAGCGCGCCGGCCGCCGCGCAGCACGCCGCGGTTTCGGCGTTCTCAGCCGAGAGCCTCGCGATCCTCGAGAAGCGCAGGCGCGAGTTCGCAAGGCGCCGGGACTTCCTCGTGCCGGCATTGAAGAAGGCCGGGCTCTCCATCCCGGCGGAGCCGCACGGCGCGTTTTACGTGTATGCCGACGTGGGGCGCGACGCGCGCGCCTTCGCCAGGGATCTGCTCGAGAACGAAGCGGTCGCGGCCACGCCCGGGGTGGACTTCGGCGCGAACGGAACCGACCGCTACGTGCGCTTCGCCTACACGCGAAGCATGGAAGATCTCGACGAAGCTGCTAAGCGGATTGCGCGGTTTTGCTCCGCGCCTTGACCCGCATCGCCTCGAGCAGCGCCTTCTCGGCGAACACCTTGTTCGAGTAGCGCGCCGTCGGCTCGTCCAGCGCGCCGTTATAGACCTGGAGCGCGGTCTCGGTATCGCCGAAGCGGCGCAGGTACTCCCGCAGGATCTGGGCCCCGACCAGGATGTTGACCTCGGGCTCGAGCAGGGCGTGCTCGCCGCCGTGCGCGTCGAGCTTCTCCGGGTGGTACTTCGGGATGATCTGCATGAGGCCGCGCGCCCCGACAAAGCTTTCCGCGACCGGGTTGTAGCGCGACTCGACCGCCATCACCGCGAGGATGAGCAGCGGATCGAGGGAGTACTTCTCGCCGGCGCGGTAGGCGATGGATACGAAATTCGTCACCACGTCCTCGGCGACTCGGTAGCGCTTGGCGATGAACTCGGCCACCGCCTGCTGCTCGCGCTGCGATGCGGTTTCGCCCGCGCTGGCCGCGACCGGCTTGGTGGCGACAGCCGGCACCGCGGGCATCAGCTGGTCCATCACCACCGATGGCAGCTGCGCCAGGGCCGGCAGCGGGTTCTCCAATGGATCGTGCACCGGCAGGAGAACGTAGCCGAAGATCGCGGCGACCCCGACCAGAGCCAGGAGCTCTTTCAGGGCATTGATGGCGCTCGACACGTGAGGCGAGAGACCCGTTGCCTTCATGTTGGAACCCTCCTCGCTGGGCGGCTAGTTTGCCTTCTTGGGCCGTCCGCTGAAAGCTTGCGTGCTGCTCTGCAGCGACGGCGCATGTTAGGAGCGATTTCCCCATGTCGTCAATAACTTCCGTGCCATTCGGGACCCCAAACCGACCGCGCAGTGAGCGCGTTTCGACATCTTTTTTCATCTTGGAGGGGGTTCGGCCCCCCGGTAAGATGGCGCTTCCCGAAGCATGACGAAGCATGACTTTCAGGAAGCCTCGCGGACCGGCCTAAGTCTCCGTTCTTGGGCCGATTGACCAAGCCGGTCCGCTGAGCTTCGGGCCGGCGGGCGGCTTTCGCCACCCGCCTCGTTCACCGCCGGTTTCCCGGTTACGGCCGGGAGCCGGTGGGGAACGGCCACGCGGCCGCTGGATTCAGCGCGGTTTCCGCGCCGGGAGTCGCAGCGGTCGACGGCGTTGACGGCGCCGTCGTTTCCGCGGAGCTGGCCGGTGAGGCGGCTTCTCTTGCTTTCTTCTTTTTTCCCGCCTTCTTCTTCTTGTTGGCGGATTTCTTTCTTCCTGCCGCCTTTTTCTTACCAGCTGTTCTCAGTGACTTCTTTTTTTTTGATGATGCTTTCTTCTTCTTCTTTTTCTTGCCGCCTTTTTTCGCTTTCTTCTTCGCCATTCTCAATCTCCTTGAAGGTTGTTGAACAAACGAGCCCGGCGATGCTCGCCCGGGCTATCCAACAACCGGCGACTGGTCGCCGCCGGCTTGCTGAATTTGGTTCGCCTTCACGTCATGATAAAGAATATCGGCATCGAGGCGGATGCCGCCCTCCCACGTCACCGTCGCCGTTTCCGGATCCACGCTGACTTTCTCGAACTCGCGCACGTCGCGCCAGAGCTGGAAGGCGCCGATCTCGAGCAGGTTGCCGAGGAATACGCGCCCTTCGAGGCCATCCTCGAAGCGCAGCCACAGCTTGTAATCTTCCTCCGCCTTGCATGCAGTAATTCGCATCGTATCGAACTCCTCAAGCATGTTGTTCCCCCTCGTTGCTTTTAAGCATCAATCCCAGCTCAATGCGCCGCCGGTTTGGTACTCGATCACCCGGGTCTCGAAGAAATTGCGCTCCTTCTTGAGGTCGATCATCTCGCTCATCCACGGGAACGGATTCGCCGCGCCGGGGAAGAGCGTGTCCAGGCCGATCTGCTGGCAGCGCCGGTTCGCGATGAAGCGCAGGTACTCCTTGAACATCGGCGCGTTCAGGCCGAGCACGCCGCGCGGCATGGTGTCCTCGGCGTAGGCGTACTCCAGCTCGACCGCCCGCTTGAACTGCTGGCGGATGTCGTCGCGGAACTCGGGCGTCCAGAGGTGGGGGTTCTCCAGCTTTATCTGGTTGATCAGGTCGATGCCGAAGTTGCAGTGCATCGACTCGTCGCGCAGGATGTACTGGTACTGCTCGGCAGCACCGGTCATCTTGTTCTGCCGGCCCAGCGCCAGGATCTGGGTGAAGCCGACGTAGAA
>JAICPQ010000059.1 GCA_025929745.1 Burkholderiales bacterium
GCACGCGGAGCGCATCGTCGAGGGCAGCCGCGAGCTGGCCGCGATGATCGGCACCTTCAAGGACCTCGACCTGCACGCGCAGCGCATCGACGGGGCGGAGCGCGCCGCGGACAAGATCCCGCACGAGACGATCGCTCTCCTGCACAAGACGTTCATCACGCCGTTCGACCGCGACCAGATCCACCAGCTCATCACCGCCATGGACGACATCCTGGACCTGATCCAGGACGTGGCCGAGTCGATCGCGCTTTACGACCTGCGGCGCATCACGCCGGAGGCGCAGAAGCTCGCGGAGATCTGCCAGATGAGCTGCGAGCGCGTGCGCGACACGGTGGGCCTGCTCACCAACGTGAAACGCGCCGACGCCATCATGAAGAACTGCGAGGAGATCGACCGCCTGGAGTCGGACGCCGACCGCGTGATGCGCGCTGCCCTTTCCAAGCTTTTCCGCGAGGAGAGCGATATCAAGCAGGTGATCAAGCTGCGCGCGATCTACGACCTTCTCGAGCGGATCACCGACCGCTGCGAGGACGTGGCGAACGTCGTGGAGGGCATCGTCCTCGAGAACTCGTGATGGAGGGCGCGGCCGGGCAGATCGGGCTCGGGGTTGTGATCGCGCTGGTGGTGGTGGCGCTCGCCTTCGACTTCATGAACGGTTTTCACGACGCCGCGAACTCGATCGCCACGGTCGTCTCGACGCACGTCTTGAAGCCTTATCAGGCGGTGGTGCTCGCGGCCTTCTTCAACTTCGCCGCCTTCTTCGTCTTTCACCTGAGCGTCGCCGCGACGGTCGGCAAGGGTATCGTCGATCAGGGCATCGTCGACCAGTACGTGGTATTCGGCGCGTTGATCGGCGCCATCGCGTGGAACCTGATTACCTGGTGGTACGGCATACCATCGTCTTCTTCCCACGCGCTGATCGGCGGCCTGGTGGGCGCTGCCGTCGCCAAAGCGGGCACCGGGGCGCTGATCGCACCGGGGCTCCTCAAGACAATCGCCTTCATCTTCGTTGCACCGGTGCTCGGCATGGTGTTCGGCGCCCTCCTCATGCTGGCGGTGGCGTGGATCTTCGTGCGCACCACGCCCTCGCGCGTCGACCGCTGGTTTCGGCGGCTGCAGCTCGTCTCGGCGTCGCTCTACAGCCTCGGCCACGGCGGCAACGATGCGCAGAAAACCGCCGGCGTCATCTGGATGCTGCTCATTGCGTCGGGCTATCTCAGCGCCAAGGACCCGCTGCCCGCGTGGGTGCTGGTGAGCTGCTACGTGATGATCGGGCTGGGCACCGCGTTCGGCGGCTGGCGCATCGTCAAGACGATGGGCCAGCGCATCACCAAGCTGCGCCCGGTGGGCGGTTTCTGCGCCGAGACTGGCGGCGCGGCCATGCTCTTCCTCGCGACGAATCTCGGCATCCCGGTTTCCACCACGCACACGATCACCGGCGCCATCGTCGGCGTCGGCACGGCGCAGAACGTCTCGGCAGTGCGCTGGGGAATCGCCGGCGACCTGCTGTGGGCATGGGTGCTCACGATTCCGTGCTCCGCGTTCATGGCGGCGCTTGCCTGGGCGCTCGGGCGCGCGCTGCTTTGAAAAGGGGTCAGGACCCTTTTTCTGGAAAAAGTGCCGGACTCCTCGGCGCTAGTGGCGGTGTTCCTGCCGCGCGCCCAAAGCGCGTACTTCCACGTCGGCCTCGAGGTCCCCGGCGCGCTCGAAGCGCAGCCGGAGCCGGAATCGCTCGCCCTGCTTGAGCGGCTGGGCAAGTTCGATGAGCATGAGATGCGTGCCGCCGGGCTCGAGCTTGCGGGTGCCGCCCGCCGGAATGTCGAGCGACTTCACCTCCCGCATCTTCACCACCTCGCCGTCGCGCTGGGTTATGTGCATCTCGACACGCTTCGCCACCGGCGTGGACGCCCATAGCAGACGGTCGGCCTCCTTGCCGCTGTTGCGGATCTCGAGATAGCCGGCCGCGACCTTGGCGCCCGGCGGTGTGGCGCGCGCCCACGGCTGGCGCACCTCAATCTCGGCAGCGAGCGCCGAGAAGCACAGGAAAAAAAGCAGAGTAGCGATCCATTTCACTTGCGGTTCTCCTTTTCCTGCAGCTCGCGCCAAAGAATCTTGCCGGTCGCGGTCTTCGGCAGCGCCTCGACGAATTGAACGGTGCGCGGCACCTTGAACGTCGCCATACGGCTCCTCGCCCAGTCAATGATGTCCTGCGCCGCAGTGGCTTTCGCCTCGGGCCTAAGAACGACGAGCGCCTTCACCGTTTCGCCGCGATAGCCGTCGGGCGAGCCGATCACGCACGCCTCCTGAATCGCCGGGTGGGCATACAGCATGGATTCGACCTCGGCCGGCCACACCTTGAAGCCGGAGCAGTTGATCATGCGCTTCAGGCGATCGGTGATGAAGAAGTAACCTTCGTCGTCGTAATAGCCGAGGTCGCCGGTGCGAAAGAAGCGCTTGCCGTCGTGGTCGATGAACGCCTGCGCGGTCGCCTCCGGCTGCTTCCAATAGCCGCGGAAGACCTGCGGGCCGCGCACGATGATTTCGCCGACCTGGTCGGGTCCCAGTTCTGCTTTCGTTTCAACGTCGATGACGCGCGCATCGGTGTTGAAGAAAGGAATGCCGCCGCACTGCCGTTTCGGCCGGTGCGGTGGGTTGATGTGCGAAGGCGCCATGGTCTCCGAGAGGCCGTAGCCTTCCACATAGGGAAGGCCGATGACCTCCTCGAGCTTGCGCGCGAGCGCTTCCGGCATCGCCGCCCCGCCGCCGCCCAGCACGCGCAGCGACGAAAGATCGTACTTCTCCAGTTCGGGGTTCGAGAGGAAGTCGACCAGCATCGTGGTGATCGCCGACCAGTTCGTCACCCGCGCCCTCTCGATCTGCATCGCCGCGCAGGTTCGGTCCCAGCGCGACATGATCACGATGGTCGCCGCGGTGTGGATCGGCGAGTTCATGCCGGCCTGCATGCCCGTGACGTGAAACATCGGCAGCGCCGAAAGCACAACGCTTTCTTCCTGCGTGCCACGCCAGTAGAGGTACGCCACGGTGGTGGCCTGGACGCTCGAGTGCGTATGCATACAGCCCTTCGGCTTGCCGGTGGTGCCGGAGGTGTAGGGCATCACCGCGAGGTCCTCCGGACCCGCGACATGCGGCGCGGGTGAAAGCCCGGATGCGAGCATCTCTTTCCAAGCCCCCGAACCGCGCGCGCGCACGAGCTCCGGAATCGGCAGATCGCTCGCGGCGGTGAGGTAATCCGAGTAGACGATCGGCAGCATGTGCGGCAAGCCGAGCGGCTCGAGTTGCGCGAGCACATCCTGCCCGGCGAGCGCGACGCGCGCATCGGAATCCTCGATATAGTGGCGCAGCTCTTCCGTACGGTTCATCGGATTCACCGGCACTACGACCGCATCGGCACGCAGGATCGCGTAGTAGGCGATTACGAATTGCGGGCTGTTCTGCGCGTAGAGGAGCACGCGGTCGCCGCGCGCGACGCCGAAGCGCTGCTGCAGAAAGCCGGCGAGCACGTCGACCTGACGCTTCAGCTCCGCGTAGGAGATTCGGCTTCCGTAGTAATCGATGGCCGCGCGCTGGGGCGAGCGGGCGACGGTCGCGACCAGGTTGCCGTAAACGGTCTCGCGCGGCAGCTCCAGGGTTTTCGGCTGGCCGGGCGGCCAATGCGCGAAGTGCCGCGTAAACATCACACCTGGTAGCGCTCGACCGCCTTCTCGTTCCAGCGGATGCCGGTGCCCGGCTCCGGCGGGATGACGACGTGCCCGTCCTTCATCTCAACCGGGCGCTCGAGAATCGCATCGGCCCAATCCATGTACTCGAGCCAATGGCACGTCGGTGTGGCGGCGAGAAGGTGCGAGCTCACCTCTGGAAACAGGTGGCTCGACATCTCCACGCCCGCGGCTTGCGCGAGCGCGGCCGCGCGCATCCAGCCCGTCACCCCGCCGATGCGCTCGGCATCCGGCATGACGTAATCACAGGCCCCCGCCGCGAGCGCCTGCGCCATCTGCTCGGGGCCCATGAAGTTCTCGCCAATCTGGATTGGCGTGTGCACTTCGCGCGCCACGCGCGCGCAACCCGCATGATCGTCGGCGCGAACCGGCTCCTCGATCCAGTAGACGCCGCCTTCGTCGTCGATCATGCGGCCGCGTCGGATCGCCTCGGCGACCGTCAGTCCCTGGTTGAAGTCGACCATCAGGGTGACGTCGGCGCCGATCTCCTTCTTCACCGCGCGCAACGCACGCAGATCCTCCGCGGCATTGGGTCGGCCAAGACGCAGCTTCACGGCGCGGAAACCCTCGGCCACGAGCTCGCCCGCTTCCTTGGCGAGCTCCTTTTCCGGCAGGATGCCGAGGCCCTTCGAGTTGTAGGCGAGGATCGGCCGCGGCGCGGCGCCGAGCACGCGCGCGAGCGGCAGCTCGAGTGACTGGGCGAAGGCGTCCCAGGCGGCCATGTCGATGCCCGCCATGGCGAAAAGAACGATGTTGTGCACGCCGAGAAGCGCGTAGCGCCCGCGGAGCTTGCGTTCGAGATCGAACGGCGCGACCTCGTCCCCCTTCACCATCTCGGCCATTGCCTCGACGAGCTTCGCAAGTGGCGCGAGATTGTGTTTTCCGATCGCGAAGAGGTACGAGCGCCCGACGATTCCCGCGTCAGTTTCGAGGTCGAGGAGCATCAGCGCTGCGGCGCTCACTGTCCCGACGCTTGTCGCGAGCGGCCGCTTGATCGGCGCCGCTACCGCGCGCGCGCGAATCGAGCGAATCTTCATCGGCCGGTGAAGCGCGGCTTGCGCTTCTCCATGAATGCGCGCCGGCCCTCGCGGTAGTCTTCGCTTTTCGCACAGCGCTCGATCGCGGAGCGCATGCGCGCCGCGTCGGGCGTGCCAAGCGATTTCACATACTCCTCGATGATGGTCTTGGAATTCGCAATCGAGAGGGGCGCATTGTCGACGAGGTCTTGCAGCACGTCCGTCACGAAGCCCTCGAGAGATTCGGTCGGCAGAACCTTGTGCACGATTCCCATGGCGAGCGCCTCCTCGGCGTTGTAGCGCCGGCCGAGGAACATGATTTCCCGGGCGCGCGAGTGCCCCACCGTCTCGAGGAGGCGCTTATGGCCCTCCACGTTGTAGGCGAGGCCGAGCTTCGCGGCCGGGATGCCGAACTGAGCCGAGGCTGCACAGTAGCGCAGGTCGCAGGCGAGCGCGATCTCCAGGCCGCCGCCGAGGCAATACCCGTAGATCACGGCAACCGAAGGCTTAAGGGAGCCCTGGATCGAGTGCAGCACGCGATCGAGGAGATCGTCGTACTCGCCGACCGCCTCGCTACGCGAGCGGTTAGCCTCGAACTCGGAGATGTCGGCGCCGGCCGAAAATGCCTCGTTGCCCGCGCCCCGGAAGGCGACGCAGCGTACATCGGGATCTTCGCTGAAGCGCGCCATCGCCGGAGGGATGCCGCGCCACATCGCGCCGTTGATCGCGTTGCGGCGCTTGGGCTGATCGAACACAATCCAGCCGACTGCGTCGCGCTTTTCCACATGCAAGCTCACGGTTTGCCAGAAGCTCCGTAAATCGACGGCACGGTCGAGCGCAGATCGCGCGGCGTATAGCGGCCCGCCTCCACCTGGTGGAAGAAGTCGTCGAGGAGGCGATTGAAGAGCTCGGGCTCCTCCAGGTTGATCGCATGACCGCTCCTCGGCAGGACGGCGAGCGCCGCGCCGGGAATGGTGCGCTTCATGAGGAGGTTCGTATCAAGGCAAGGCTCCTCCTCATCGCCGGACATGATGAGCGTCGGCACATCCATGCGCGCCATTTCGGCAGTCAGGTCGTAGAACGACGGCCGGCGGCACTGCACGCCGAGTAACGTATTGATCGCGCCGAGCGCCGAGTGCTCCTTGAACTGGCGCAGGTATTCCTCGAAGCCGCGCGGGTCTTTGATCTCGAGCTGCACGCGCTGCGCGCCGCGCCCGTAGGTCTCGACGAAATGCGCGATGCCTTCGCGGTTGATGAGCTCCGCGTTTTTCTTCGATTGCGCCTGGAAGTCGCGGTATTGCGCCGGATGCGAGCCGTACCCGGCTCCGGCCGCTGTAATCGAAAGAGCCCGGTAACCGTAGGTGATGCCGAAGTGCAGCGTCGCGAACCCGCCCATCGACAGCCCGACGACATGCGCGCGCTGAATCTGGAGCGCGTCCAGCACGCAGCGGATGTCGTCGCGCGCACGTGCCTGCGAGTAGCGCTCCCAGTCCTCGGGCACATCAGACGGTGGATAGCCGCGCGCGTTGAAGGTGATGCAGCGATAGCGGCGCGAGAAATAGCGCACCTGCGGCTCCCAGCTGCGGTGGTCCCCGCCGAACTCGTGCACGAACACGATCGGCGTGCCGCTACCGGTTTCCTCGTAATAGAGCTTGACGCCGTCGTCGGTGGAGAGGGTCGGCATAATGCAAATGTAGCCTACGTCCTATATAAGTACTTGAAAATAATGCATGTAGGTGAAACAGGCAGGATGCCGGCACAGTGTACTAGCCCGGCTTCGTCGAATCGTCCGAGCTGGTCGGCGACTGCGGTGACGGTCAGCTCGCGCGCTTTTTAGCGACGTTGGGCGCTGGCAGTTGTACTAGTGATGTCCTCGGCTGCTCGAGGCGCTGCAGGGCCGGTGCGTAAGCACCGTCCCTTTTGTACCGCTCGCGCTACTCTGCGCGCGGCCGCTTGAAGTGCTCCAGGGGCAGCACCGCAACCTGGGTCACATGCTGGCTCGGCATCACTTCCAAGCGGACGGGGCTACGTCCTTCCCGGCGACGAACTCTTTGGAAGGTCTTGCGCACGTCGGTTTCGAAGCTTGGCGTGTATTTGAACGATGAGTCGAAGACGCTTTTCATAACCCCTCCTCTGTTCCGTGACTCTCGATCACAACGATCCAGGTTTCAAGTCAATGGCTCCTGATCCACGTGTCGCGATGGCTCTACATTGCCCGCTTCGCCAAAGCCCGAACTCGGGGAGCCCGAGCTTTCGTCCAGCAATGCCGCGAGGTCGACGTTCATGAACCGGGTCCTCCTCGTGAACACGCTGCCGGCGGTTACTTGGACCCTGCCGGTGGGCAGTTGAATATCGGCTGGCTTTACGCACCGCCACGCGCCCGAAGGGTCGCGGATGAAGCACTCTCTGAACTCGTGCATGGCTCCTCCGTTTCCCCCTACCGAACTATTGTGGCTGTGAGAAAACGCAGATCAATAAGGGAAAGCCCTAGTACATGTCGGGGAAGGACCGCCGAGTCATAGGGGCCCGTGACCGATCTAACAGCGCGTCCGGCATTGGTTTGCTACGGTGCCTTCGGGAGGTTACCGATGGACAAATACAAACTGCATCAAAGCGTCCTGCCGAGCCTCACAAGTCGCGTGATCGAAGTGTTGGCCGCTTTAGCCGTCGTCGCGGTTGTCATCCTCCTCTTGTAGTGAACGGCATTCGGGCCGGTCTTTCTCATCGGGCTGAGATAATGCTCATCTACGATGAAAGCGGTGCTCTGCAAACAGTACGGTCCGCCCGATTCGCTCGCGATCGAAGAAGTGGAATCGCCGCGCCCGGGCGCGAACGAAGTGGTCGTCTCGGTGAAAGCGGCGAGCCTCAACTTCCCGGACGTGCTCATCATCCAGAACAAGTATCAGTTCAAGCCGCCGCTGCCGTTTTCGCCCGGCAGCGAGCTGGCCGGCGTGGTGAAGGAAGTCGGCCCGGGCGTCGAGCGCTTCAAAGCGGGCGACCGCGTCATGGCCTTCACCACCTACGGCGCGTTCGCCGAGGAAGTGAAGACCGAGGCCACGCGCCTGATCCGGCTGCCGCAAAAAATGGATTTCGTCACCGGCGCCGCTTTCCTCCTCACCTACGGCACGACTGATCACGCGCTGCGCGACCGCGCAGCGCTCTCCAGCGGTGAAACGCTGCTCGTACTCGGCGCGGCGGGCGGCGTGGGGCTTGCGGCGGTGGAGGTCGGCAAAGCGCTCGGCGCACGCGTCATTGCGTGCGCGTCAACCGGTGAAAAGCTCGCGGTATGCCGCGACCACGGCGCCGACGAGACGATCAACTACGCCACCGAAGATCTGCGCGAGCGCATCCGCGCGCTCACCGGGGGCCGCGGCGCGGACGTGGTCTACGATCCGGTCGGCGGCCCGTATTCGGAGCCGGCCTTCCGCTCGATCGCGTGGCGCGGCCGCCACCTGGTGGTCGGCTTCGCCGCCGGCGAGATTCCCAAGCTGCCGCTCAACCTAGCGCTCCTGAAAGGCGCTTCCGTGGTCGGTGTGTTCTGGGGCGACTTCGCGCGGCGCGAGCCGGCGCGCTTCGCCGAGAGCGTGGCGCAGCTTGCGCGCTGGTACGACGAAGGCCGCCTCAAACCGCACGTCGACGAAACGTTGCCGCTCACGAGCGCGCGCGAGGCGCTCAAGCGCATGGCCGAGCGCAAGGTGAAAGGCAAGCTGGTTCTCACCACCTGAAAATCGGGGTCAGAGCCCGATTTTCGCTACGGATGGGTGGAGTCCCCGCGGCCGAGATGGCGCTGCATGAACACGCTGTCGACCCAGCGGCCGAACTTGAAGCCGACCGAGCGCAGGGTGCCGACGCGCAGAAATCCGCAGGCTGCATGCACGCCGATGGACGCGGCGTTTGCGCTGTCGCCGATCACCGCGATGATCTGGCGGTAGCCCAAGTCCTCGCAGCGCCGGATAAGCTCCTCCAGGAGGCGCCGGCCCACGCCGCGGCCGATCGCGTCGTGGCGCACGTAGACCGAATCCTCGAGCGCGTAGCGGTAGGCGCTGCGCGCGCGGTACGGCGCGCAGTAGCCGTAGCCGGCGATTGCGCCCTCGAGCTCGGCGACAAGGTATGGCAGGCCCCGGTCTAGAACGTCGCGATAGCGCCGCTCCAGCTCCTCCACCGACGGGGGCTCCTCCTCGAACGAAGCGAGCCCATGAAGTACGTGATGCGCGTAGATCGAGTGGATCGCGGCGAGGTCGGCGGGGCGGGCCGGCCGTACTTCAATGGGAATAAGCCGGCTCCTCGCGGTCGAGGATGCGCTTCAGCGCGTCGAAATGCGCGCTGGCGTATTTGGGCGTGTCGGCCAGGATCATCCGATACGTTTCCCGCACGACTTCGGAGCGCACCGGCTTCAGCTTCCCGCCCATCGAGCGCGCAAGGACCTGAAGCCGAGACGCGCGTTCGAGGTAATAGAGCGCGTCGAAAGCCTCGGCCACGGTGCGGCCAACGACGATCACACCATGGTTGGCGAGAAACATGACGCGCTTGGAGCCGAGCACACGCGCGAGACGGTCGCCTTCGGCGTTGTCGACGACGAGGCCGTTGTACTCGTCGTCGTACGCAATATCGTCGTGGAAGCGGAGCGCGTTCTGCTCCACCATCTCCAGGCGTCCGCCTTCGAGTAGCGTGATCGCGGTGGCATACGGCATGTGCGTATGCAGAACACAGGTTGCCCGCGGATTCGCGAGATGGATGCGCGAGTGGATGTAGAACGCCGTCTTCTCGATTTCTCCCTCACCGGCGAGGATCCTGCCTTCGGAGTCCAGCGCGATCAGGTTGGACGCGGTGACCTCGCTCCAGTGAAGCCCGTAGCGATTGAGGAGGTAGGTTCCGCCATCGGGCAGCATGACGCTGAAGTGGTTGCAGACGCCTTCGTGCAGATCCAATCGCACTGCGAGGCGGAAAGCCGCGGCGAGGTCGACGCGCATGGCGCGCTCGACCGCTCTGTCGACCTGCTTTTCTTGGACTCCCATGCGGCCATTATAAAAAGAAAGGGCGCCGCGAAGGCGCCCCTTTCAGTGCGTTGAGAGACGCCGTTACTGACGCTTTTTCTCGTCGTAGCTCTCGCCCACTTGGTTGCCGACCGCGCCGCCAACGACCGCGCCGCCGATCGTGCCGATCGTGCTGCCGCCAGTCGCCGCCGAGCCGATGGCCCCGCCGGCGACCGCGCCGCCGACCGTACCCTGTGTCTCGCGCGAGACGCCGCGTTCGTCCAGCGCGGAGCAGCCCGCCAATCCGGCCGCAAGAATGCTCAATGCAACAAGAAACTTGCTCATGTCATGGCCTCCGGTTGAAGAAAAAAGAAGAACGACCCTGTGCTCGGTGATCAGGTGCAGCCGCGCAGCAGGAAGATGACGAACAGGACCGGGATGGGCACGCCAAGGGCCCACAGCAGGATGTAGCCAAGCTTGCCTTCCTGCTTCCGGCGCCACTGTTGCAACCTTTCCATACCTACCTCCGTGCTCGTTTGAGCGGATACCGGAGGGCAGCAAGCGGCGTGCCGGGATTTCTAGGCCGCTGTCGGGGAATTCATTACAGCGTACGCCGGGCTACGAGGCTCAGAAACTCCTCGCGGGTGGCGAGGTGGTCGCGGAAAATGCCGAGCACGGAGGACGTGACCATGGTCGAGTTCTGCTTCTCGACGCCGCGCATCATCATGCAGAGGTGGCGCGCTTCGATCAGCACGCCGACGCCCTTTGCGTCGATCGACTCCATGATCTCGCGTGAGATGTCTTCGGTGAGACGTTCCTGAAGCTGCAGGCGGCGCGCGTGGACGTCGACCAGGCGCGCGAGCTTGCTCACGCCGAAGACCTTGCCGTTCGGGATGTAGCCGATGTGGCAGCGGCCGAAGAACGGCAGCATGTGGTGCTCGCACAGGCTGTACATCTCGATGTCCTTGACGATCACCATGCCGCCCGTCGCCTGGGTGAAGAGCGCGTTGTTGATCACCTGTTGCACGTCGGCGCGATAACCGTTCGTCAGGAACTTGAGCGCCTGCGCGACGCGCAGCGGCGTCTTCTGCAGTCCCTCGCGGTTTGGATCCTCGCCGAGCTCGACGAGGAGCTGGCGGACGAGCGTCTCGATCTTCTGCAGGTTCGGTGTCATGGCAGCCGACGATTTCAGAGAAGCTTGCGCAGCACGTGGCGGCGGTTGCGAGTGAAGGGGCGCACCTGCGAAGGCCACCGGCCAAGCTCCACCGCCTTACCCCACGCTTCGCTTGTCAGGACCTCGGCGCTCTCGAGCTCGTAGTAGGCGCTGTAGCGCGGCTCTCCTTCGGCGACGATGGTCTTCTTCTCCCCGCCAATGAACATGGTGAGCGGTTCGCGCACGCCGCGGCGCACGGAAAGCACGCCCGGTACCTTGAGCAGCGCCGGGATGTGCTCGTTGTCGTACACCTCGTTGAACAACGCCTCCTTGTCCGGATCGACGTCCATGCTGGCGATGAACAGGTATTTCGCTTTCTTGGCCATCGGCTCTCCTGTGTGGAAAAGAAAAGGCGCCCGCAGGCGCCTGTGGTAGTGGTGAAAATTCCGGCTAGCTGCCGCCGCCGGCCGTTGCCGTTGTCGGCTCGGTCGCGGGCGGAGTGGGCTCCGGTGCGGCGGCCGGCAACTCGGCGAGGACCGGCTCGGCTGCCTGTGCCTTGCGGATCATGTGGTAGGCGAGACCGGTTCC
>JAICPQ010000019.1 GCA_025929745.1 Burkholderiales bacterium
CCGTATCGAGAAGGTAGATGGTGACGTGCCCGACGCGCGCCTGCCACACCTTTACGTACACCTTGCGGCCGGGGAACTGGACGTCGATCGTTAGATCCACGCCATCGGAGCGCCGCACCGGCGCGATCGGCAGATCGTCGAAGTCGGAATCGTGGTACTCCGCGCGCTGGCGGCCCTCGGCATCGATCGTCTGCACGAAGTAGCCCTGCCGGTAGAGCAGGCCCACCGCGACGAAGGGCAGCTGGAAATCGCTCGCCGCCTTGCAATGGTCACCGGCTAGGATGCCCAAGCCCCCGGAGTAGATTGGCAGGCTCTCGTGCACGCCGAACTCGGCGCAGAAGTAGGCGACCAGGTCGTCGGGACGGAAGCCTCCCGAGTTTTGCCGGAAGGGCGGCTCGGCGTGATAAGCGTCGAACGCAGCAAGAACGCGCGTAAGCGAATCGAGGAACGCCGGATCGGCGGCGGCGTCGATCAGGCGCTGCTCGTCGATCCGCTTCAGCAGCGCCTTCGGGCTGTGGCCCACCGCGTCCCACAGGGTGGGATTGAGCTTTGCGAAAAGCGCGCGCGTCGGCCGGTCCCAGCTGTACCAAAGGTTGTTGGCGAGTTCCTCCAGCCTGGCAAGGCGCTTGGGAACGCGAGGATTGACCTCGAGGGAGTAGCGAGTCGGGGACTGCACGAAGCGCCGGATTCTACCGAATCAGCGTTTCGCCCGGTGCGCGGCGCCGGCTTTCGTGCCGTCGGGCGAAACAGACGTTGAAAGGCGCGACCACCACGATTCCGCGTCGCGCTGCGTCCACGGATGCTCGAGCGCAAGCGCGTCGAACGCCTCGAGCAGATCGCCGACACGCTGCGGGCGGTCTTCGCGGCGCTTCTCCAGGCAGGAGAAGACCAGGAGGTCGAGCTCGACCGGTATTGCCTGCGAAGCGACGGCCGAGACCTGGCGCGGCTCGTCGTTCAGGATGTGGCTCGAGAGCTCGAGATCGTTGGTGCTCTCGAACAGCTTGCGGCCGGTGAGCATGAGGAAAGCGACGGCGCCGACCGCGTAGATGTCGACGCGTGCGTCGACGTCGGCCGGATTGCGCAGGCGCTCCGGCGCCATGTAAAGCGGCGTTCCCAGGATGCGGAGGCTCCGCGTCAGGTCGCGGCTGTGCTTCTCGGTCACGTGCTTCACAAGGCCGAAGTCGAGGATTTTCACGTGGTCGTAGACGCCGCCGTAGCGGCACACCATGATGTTCTCGGGCTTGATGTCGCGGTGGACCACGCCTTTCACGTGCGCCTCGCCGAGCGCCGCGCAAACTTGGCGCAGGACATGAATGGATCGTGCGACCGGGAAAAAGCCGTCGCGCGCCACGATCTCGCCCACCGTGAGCCCGTCCAGGTACTCCATGGCGTAATAGAAAAGGCCCTCGCGGGTGCGGCCGTAATCGAAGATCTCCACCGTGTTCGGGTGCGAAAGGCTCGAGGCCATCTGAACCTCGCGCTCGAAGCGCGCGATCATCTCGTCGGTGGCGCGTGCGGGCTTCAGGAGCTTCACGGCCGCCGGCCGGCGCAGCAGGTCGTGGCGCGCGCGGTACACCGTCGCCATGCCCCCTTCACCGATGCGCTCGTCCAGCGTGTAGGCGCCGAGCTTGCGCGCCGCGCCCATTTGGCGGCGCAGGCGCACCACCGAAAGCGCGCTTGCCGCCGCGGCGAACACCGCGATTACCAGCGCGCCGAACACCACGCCGAAGGCGATGTTCAGGTAGCGAAGCGGCGCGTACGCTTCGGCCGCGCCCATCTCGACCGCAACGCCGATGTCGTACTGCGCGAGCCAGCGCCAGGCGCCGATCACGCGGCCGCCGTGGTAGCTCTCATAGGGCTCGAGCACCATGCCGTCCGCGGCGCGTTTGGAAAGAGCGGCGAGCGGCGTCGCGCCCGAGCCGAAGCGCCCCGGCGAAAGAAGCTGCCCGCTGCGGTCGAAGGCATACGCCTCGCCCGTGTCTCCGGTCGAGCCGGCGGCGAGAATCTGCGCGAAGCGCCCGTCGGCGTACTCGCCAAAGCCGAGCGCGGCGATGATCTCACCGCTCGGCGCGAGCACCGGTGTCTCGATCCAGAGAACCGGCCGGGCGAGCGGTGCGGACTCGGCGTGCGGCGGCACGAAGCGCGTGTGCCCTTCGAACACCGGCGCGAGTTCACCACCCTCTGCGCGGCGGCCGCAGTATTCACGAAACCGCGAGGCGATGATGCGATGGGCGCGGTCGATGGCATTGAACGTCACGGCGCCCTGCTCCTCGAGCAGCGTGGTGAGCTGCGCGACGAGCGGCCGGCGCGCCGGAGCGTCGCAATAGTCCTCGGCGCCGGCGCCCGGGCGCGCGGCGATGCGCGCGAGCGCGTCCACCGCCTCGCGCACCTGCGGGTCGCGCGCCACGCGGCGGATGTCGGTCTTGTGATTCTCGATCCAGAGGCCGAGCGTGCGCGCCTCGGCTTCCAGCATGGATGAGAGCGCGGCGGCACGCAGCTCGCGCAGCGACGAGGCGACGGCGTTATAGGTCCAGTAGCCGAGAGCGACCAGGAGTGCGGAGACGACGAGGACGCCGGTGGCCCAGGCCGGAACCGAAGCGAGGCGCGGCCGGTGCTCGGTTTCTTCGACTATGGGATGGGAACGGCGGCCAGAAGCCGCGCGCCGATATCGACGCGCCGGCCGCCGTCGTGCGCTGGGCGCAGGCGGTGCGCGGCGACGCCGGGTGCGATGGCCTGCACGTCCTCGGGGATCACCTTGTCGCGGCCCTCGAGCAGCGCCCACGCCTTGGCCGTATGCACGAGCGCGAGCGCCGCGCGCGGCGAAAGTCCCGTCACGAATTCCGGCGAGCGCCGCGTGTGTTCGACGATTGCCTGCACGTAATCCAGCAGCGCCGGCGCGACGTGGATTCTCTGCACGCCGGCCTGCAGCTCCATGAGCTCCGCTGGCGTCATGCACGGATCGAGCGTTGCGAGGAGGTCGCGCCGGTCGGTGCCGGAAAGAAGCGCGCGTTCCGCGTCGCGGTCCGGATAGCCAAGCTCGATCCGCATCGTGAAGCGGTCGAGCTGGGATTCGGGAAGCGGAAAGGTGCCGACCTGCTCGGAGGGATTCTGCGTCGCGATGACGAAGAACGGCGTGGGGAGCTTGCGCGTCTCGCCTTCCGCGGTGACCTGGTGCTCCTCCATCGCTTCGAGGAGCGCCGACTGAGTCTTCGGCGTGGCGCGGTTCACCTCATCGGCGAGGATGACCTGCGCGAAGATCGGGCCGGGGTGGAACTTGAAGCCGCCCGAGTCGCGCTCGTAGATCGACACGCCAAGGATATCGGCGGGCAGCATGTCGCTCGTGAACTGGATGCGCTGGAAGTGGAGCCCCAGCGTGCGTGCGAGCACGTGCGCGAGCGTTGTCTTGCCGACGCCGGGCAGATCCTCGATGAGCAGGTGTCCGCGCGCGAGCAGGCACGCGAGCGCGAGGCGCACCTGCGTTTCCTTGCCGAGAATGATGCCGCTCGCCGCGCTGACTACGCGCTCGATCGGCGTGGCGCCGACCGACGGCTTCTGGAACTCGGCCTTGAGCAGCATGCGGCGATTGTACTCGATGCTATAAGATCGACTTCGATGACAACTGCCTTCATCACGCACTCCGATTGCCTAAAGCACGAGATGGGTACGCACCATCCGGAGCGCCCGGCGCGCCTTTCGGCGATCTCCGACCAGCTTATCGCCTCCGGACTTGAGTCATATCTCACGAAATTCGAGGCGCCGCTCGCCACGGATGAAGCGCTCGCGCGCGTGCATCCCCTGGATTATGTGAAAGCGATCCGCGAGGTCGCGCCGAACCGCGGCACCGTGCACCTCGATCCGGACACGGCGATGAACCCACACAGCCTGAATGCGGCGCTGCGCGCCGCCGGCGCGGCGGTCCTGGCGGTCGACCTGGTTTTCGAGAAGAAATTCAAAAGCGCGTTTTGCGCCGTCCGCCCGCCCGGCCACCACGCCTGCCGCGCGCGGCCGATGGGCTTCTGCATCTTCAATAACGTCGCGGTGGCCGCGCGCCATGCCATCGACAAACACGGTCTGCACCGCGTCGCGATCATCGACTTCGACGTGCACCACGGCAACGGCACCGAAGACATCTTTGAGGGCGACGAGCACGTGGTGATGGCGTCGATCTTCCAGCACCCGTTCTATCCGTACAGCGGCACGGACAATCCGGCGTCCAATATGTTCAACGTGCCGCTTGCCGCCGGCGCCGGCTCAAAGGAACTGAAGAACGCGGTCAACGAAGTCTGGCTGCCGGCGCTCGAGGGCTTCAAGCCCGAGCTCGTCATCTTCTCCGCCGGCTTCGACGCGCACACCGAGGACGACATGGCGATGCTGCGCTTCACCGATGCCGACTACGCCTGGGTAACCGAGCAGGTGAAGACCATTGCCGATCGCTACTCCGGCGGCCGCATGGTCTCCATGCTCGAAGGCGGCTATGCGCTCTCCGCGCTCGGCCGCAGCGCGGTACAGCACATCAAAGTCCTCGCCGGCCTCAACTAGCAAAAAGGGGTCAGGACCCTTTTTCTGGAAAAGGGGTCGGATCTCTAGCGCACCGGCTGTCGTTGCGTGGTGGGGCGAAAGTCGTGGGTCAGTTGGTAAACGAGGCTTGGCAGCATCGCCTCCCTTGGATTCGAGCTGCGCATGCCGCCGCTCACACCTTGTTCCGCGGACACGCGCACGCCGCCGATCTGGCGCCGCGCCTCGGTCGAGCGGCTCCACACGCTCGCGCCGGACGCGGTCTCGATGAGGCGCGCCGACACCTCGCCCTTCATCTCGGCGCGCATGCCGCCTTCGAGCTTCGTGAGATCCGAAAGCTTCACGTCGACCGTCGGCTCGGTGTAAGCGAGCTCGCCGATGAAGACCGCCGCGACGCCGTGCTTCTCGCCGATCTTCTTCAGCGTGCGCGGGTCGAGCTGGCGCGAGCCCACGGAGGCGAGCAGCGTCTCGCGATCGCCGAGCTCGATGAAGCGCGTGCCCGGCTGCGCCGTCTGCACCTGCTCCACGAGCTGACGCGCGGCGCGTTCGCCGAGCGCACGCTCCGGAGCAGCGACGAAATCGACGATGCCGAGCATCGGATAGCGCGCGAGATCCACGCGCGGCGGCACGGTGACGAGCACGGTCGGCTGCGCGCACGCGCCGAGGAAGAGCGCGAGCAGCGCGAGGATGTTGATTCGCATCGGAGCCCCCTTTTCTTTGTTCTGGGCTCACGCTACCACCATCGCCTGATGCGGAGCGCGCGCGATGAGCGCGCGCGTGACAAATTGCCGAGCTAGCCCTGCACGTGGGCGCGGGCTGTTGCAACCACGCCCAGCAAGAACGCGCCGGCCGCAGCTTCAAGCGCAATCGTCAAGTGCATCGCGAGCGAGTGCGCGGCAAGCGGCGCGATCAAATAATGGATGAGCGCATCGAGGCCGTAGCAACCGTACGCCAGCAAAAGCACCGTGCCGATCACGCGGTGTCCGCTGCGCCAAAGCGCGTACCCCGCGACGCCCACCGCCGCGGCCACCAGCCAGGCCGCGTACACGGAGCCGACGGACAGCCATGCGGGCATGTTCGGGTAGTCGTCGAGAAACTGCGCGTTGTGCAGGTGATGCACAAGGCTTGTCGCGGCAAGCGCGATCAAGGCGATCGGCAACATCCTGCTGCGCGAGCCTCTCATGTCAGACCTCGGCAAAGGCCGGATGGTATCGGATCGTGCCCGCTCTGCCCGCCAGATATCCCTTTTGCAGCTCGATCGCCATGAACGCCTCGGGCGGTGCCTCGTACTCGCAGTGAATGTTCCATCGCGTCGATGGAATGAAGCCGAAGCGGGGAGAGTACGTCGGATGCCCAAGCACGACGACGGCGCCGAACCCGAGCGCGGTGCATTGCTCGAGACCGGCGCCCACAAGAGCGGAGCCTATGCCTTTGCGTTGACGCGCGGACGCGACGGCCATGGGCGCAAGCCCCCATGATCTTGAGCTCGGGTTCTCCGACGAGCGTGACCGGCGAGAACATGATGTGCCCGACGATCCGCCCGTCGTGCTCGGCCACCAGCGACACCACGGGCTGCGTCCCCTCGCGCAGCGCGTCGACGAGATCCGCCTCAGCCGTTGTTTCGAACGCTTCCGTATTGACGGCGCGCACCGCCGCGCGATCGATTTCCGCTTCAGCGCGGATCATCACAAAAGAGTCGGGTTGCTCCGCCACACCGCCCAGGTAAGCACGGACGCAAAGCTGACCCACAAGAGGTACGGGACCATCAGCAATGCAGCCAAGCGACTGATCCGCCAAAACGCCACGATCATGGCCACGATGAGCGCGAGCAGGACCAGGATCTCCACTGCGGCGAGGGCGCCCCGATGCCAGGCAAAGAACAACCACGACCAAAGCGCATTGGCTGCCAGCTGCGCGCCAAAGAGAGTCAGTGCCGCTCTCTTCGGCCCGGGCGAGCGCCACACAAGCCACGCAGCAACCCCCATCAGCGCATACAGCACCGTCCACACGGGACCGAACACGCCAGCCGGCGGCGCCCAGGCGGGTTTGCTGAGTTGAGCATAGAACGACGGCGCATCAACGGACGCGGCGGCCCCGACCGCGGCAGCGACAAACACAACTAGAAGCCAGCCGAGCAAGCCGGCTACTTGCGATAACACAGACTTCTAAGCGGCGAGTGCCGGCAACTCGATAAGCGATCGCGCGGCGATGAGGAAGGCGGAATCGTCGGCGCGGGGGATGTGCACGCGGCGCGCGTCGGGAAGCTGCGCGAAGTTGCGCGCCGAGGAGCGGCGGTAGGCGGGGTCGTAGTGCTCGAGGAGAAGGCGAGTCACGAGCTCGCGCCAGTCGGTGAGGGCTTTCCACTGCGCGATTCGTTCGCGGCCGTGCAGGGCGATCAGGCAGTCGAGCTGCGCGTCGAGCGCAGGCTTGTTTTCCAGAAAGTGGCCGTACTCCTCGAGCAGCAGATCGACGCGCGCTTCGAGCGGCGTGTCGAGCACGATGCAAGGGGAGGCGCGCATGCGCTCGATCAGGGCATCGGGCACTTGCAGCCCGCCGATTTTTTTCGATTCGCCTTCGACGTAAACCGGCCGCGCGGAATCGAGGGCGGAGAGTTCCTTGAGGAGGAGGCTCTCGAACATCTTCTGCGTCGGCTGCGCACGCTCCGGCAGGTTACCGAGCACCGAGCCGCGATGCGCGGCGAGCTCTTCGAGGTCGAGGACTTGCGCGCCCGCGCGGCGCAGCGCGCCGAGGAGGCGGCTCTTGCCGCTGCCGGTCGGGCCGTGGATGACGATGAAATCGAGCGTGGACGGAAGGCGGCTCAGTTCAGAGACCACGAAACGGCGGTAGGCCTTGTAACCGCCTTCGAGGGTCTCGGCGTTCCAGCCGATCTCGCGCAGGATGTGCGCCATGGCGCCGGAGCGCTTGCCGCCGCGCCAGCAGTAGACGAGCGGATGCCAGGACTTGGGCTTGTCGCTGAAGAGGCGCTGGATATGCTGCGCCGCGTTCTTGGCGAGGAGCGCCGCGCCCAGCTTCTTCGCCTCGAACGCGGAGATCTGCTTGTACATGGCGCCGACCTGCGCGCGCTCGGCGTCGTCGAGCACCGGCGCCGAGACTGCGCCGGGGATGTGGTCCTCGGCAAACTCGGAGGGCGAGCGCACATCGATGATGGCGTCGAAATTCGCGAATTTCACGATTAAAATTCTACGCTTATGAATGCACCCGAACGGATCCGGCTGACCGAGTTCAGCCACGGCGGCGGCTGCGGCTGCAAGATCGCGCCCGCGATTCTTTCCGAGATGCTCGCCACGATGCCGCTGCGCGGGCTGCCGAAGGATTTATTGGTGGGTACCGAGACTGCCGACGATGCCGCCGTTTATCGCCTGAACGATGAGCAGGCGCTCGTCGCCACGACGGACTTCTTCACGCCAGTGGTCGACGATCCATTCGACTTCGGCCGCATCGCCGCGACCAATGCGATCTCGGATGTGTACGCGATGGGCGCGCGTCCGATCATGGCGCTCGCGCTCGTCGGCATGCCGCTCGAGAAGCTGCCCTTGAGCGTGATCCGACGCGTGCTCGAAGGCGGCGAGTCGGTGTGCGCGCAGGCCGGCATTCCCATCGCAGGCGGCCACTCGATCGATACGCTAGAGCCGATCTACGGCCTCGTGGCGCTCGGGCTTGTGCACCCCGACAAGGTAAAAAAGAACAGCTCGGGAAGAGCGGGCGATGTGCTGATTCTCGGCAAGCCGCTTGGCATCGGCGTGCTTTCCGCCGCCCTCAAGAAAGGCAAGCTCTCCGAGTCCGGCTACGCGCAGATGATCCAGTGGACGACAAAGCTGAACACGCCGGGCGAAGCGCTCGCTGCGATGCCGCAGGTTCATGCGCTCACCGACGTCACGGGCTTCGGGCTCGCCGGCCACCTGCTGGAAATCTGCCGAGGCTCCAAGCTCGGCGCCGAAGTGAAGTTCGATTCGCTGCCGGTGATCTCGGAAGCGCTCGACTGGGTGAAGCAGGGCGTGGCCACCGGCGCGTCGGATCGCAACTGGAAGGGCTACGGTCCCGAAGTAGAGATCAGCGGCGAGGAATGGAAACGCAAGCTCCTCACGGATCCGCAGACGAGCGGCGGACTCCTCGTCGCGTGCGCGCCCGAGGCCGAGCGCCGGGTGCTCGATACATTCAAGACACAGGGATTCGCGCAGGCCGCGGTCATTGGCCGGCTTGTCAGCGGCAAACCGGGAATTTCCGTTACTTAAGTAGCGGTGCGAGCGCCCGCCAGATCCGCTCGAGCATGAGCGGCTGCGCTTCGGCGGTCGGGTGGATGCGGTCGGGCAGGAAAAAGGCGGGCTTTTCCGCGAAATCCGCCATGAGGAAGGGCACGAGCGCCGTCTTGTGCGTTTTGGCGAGGTCCCGGAACACGCCTTCGAAAGCCCGAGCGTAGTCCTCGCCGTAGTTGGGCGGCATCTTCATGCCGACGAGCACCACGCGGGCGCGTCTCTCCTGCGCGTCGCGGATCATGGCTGACAGGTTTGTGTGGATTTGGGCGACCGGTAACCCGCGCAGGCCGTCGTTGGCGCCGAGCTCGAGCACGACAATCGCGGGCCGGTGGCGTTCGAGGAGTTTCGCCAAGCGCGCGCGGCCGCCGCTGCTCGTCTCGCCCGAGATGCTCGCATTCACGACGATATAATCGGGGTGCTCGCGCTTGAGGCGTTCCTCGAGCAGCGCCACCCAGCCGCGGTTGCGCGGAATGCCGTAAGCCGCCGAAAGGCTGTCGCCGACCACCAATATGGATTTCTCCGCGGCCGCGGCTCCGGGCACCCAAAGGAGCATGAACAAGCACAACAACAGCGTGTTGATGGCGCGCGGCATCGGGAAGACGGTCAAGAGCGGAACAAGCGACCTCGTCATTTTGCGCGAGATCGATCTCGCGGTCACGCGCGGCGAAGCGGTCGCTGTGGTCGGCGCCTCGGGCTCGGGCAAGTCCACGCTGCTCGCGATCCTCGCCGGCCTCGATACGGCCACGGCGGGCACAGTCGCGCTCGATGGCGTCGAGCTGGGTGCCCTGGACGAGGACGCGCGCGCGCGGCTTCGCGCGATGAACGTCGGCTTCGTGTTCCAGTCGTTCCAGCTCCTCCCCGCGCTTACCGCACTCGAGAATGTCATGCTGCCGCTCGAGCTATCCAATGAGGCGAAGGCGGATGAGCTCGCCCGCGGCATCCTGACGCGGGTGGGACTGGGCGAGCGGCTGCACCACTATCCGAGGCACCTCTCGGGCGGCGAGCAGCAGCGCGTCGCGCTCGCTCGCGCCTTCGTCGTGCGCCCAAAGCTGCTTCTTGCCGACGAGCCGACCGGAAGCCTCGACGCCGAATCCGGCGCCGAGGTGATCCGGCTCCTTTTCGAGATGAACCGCGAATACGGCCCAACGCTCGTCATGGTGACGCACGACGAGACGCTCGCCGCGCGCTGCGGCCGCGTCGTGCGCCTTGCGGCCGGGAGAATCGTGTCATGAAGCAGGCGCTGCGCATGCTCGCGCGTGACTGGCGTGCGGGCGAGCTGCGCGTGCTCGCGATGGCGCTCGTCATCGCCGTCGCCGCGATTACGAGCGTCGCTTTCTTCGCCGACCGCGTCGGACAGGCGCTTGCGCGCGACGCGCACCAGCTTCTCGGCGCCGATCTCGTCCTCGTCTCCGATCATCCCTGGCCGCGCGAGAGCGCCGGCTTGATCGACGGCGCGGGCCTTGCGCGCGCAGAAGGCGTGAACTTCATCAGCATGGCCTCGGGAAAGGAAAGCGCGCTTTCGGGCGTCAAGGCGGTGACGGAGAACTACCCGCTGCGTGGACGACTGCGCATCGCCAAAGCGCCGGGCGCGCCGGACGCGCCGGCCGAGCGCGGGCCCGCGCCGGGGACGGTGTGGCTCGAAGAGCGATTGGTGACCGCGCTTGGCGCGCCGGTCGGTTCCCGGATCAAGCTTGGCCGCGCGCAGTTCGATGTCGCGGCCGTGCTTACGCTCGAGCCGGAGCGCAGCACGAGCTTCTTCAATATCGCGCCGCGGCTCATGATGAACATCGCCGACGTGCAGTCTACGGGCCTCATCCAGACCGGCAGCCGCGTCTGGTATTACCTCTATGCCGCAGGGTCACCCGCGCAGGTGAAGGCTTTGGAGAGGGCGGTGAAGCTCGAAAGAGGCCAGCGCATCGACACGCTCGACACCGGCCGGCCCGAGGTGCGCGGCGCGGTCGATCGCGCGCAGCGCTTCCTCGGGCTCACTGCGCTCCTCGCCGCGATCCTCGCCGGCGTCGCGGTTGCGCTCGGCACGCGGCGCTTCGTCGAGCGTCACCTCGACGGCTGCGCGGTGATGCGCTGCCTCGGCGCAACGCAATCGCAGCTATTGCGCCTCTATGCGCTCGAATTCCTCGCGCTCGGCCTTGCCGCATGCGCGGTCGGTTGCGTGCTCGGCTACTTCGCGCAGGAGGCGATCGGCATGGCGGTTGCCGAGGTGGTGCGCGCGGACCTGCCGCCGCCGCGCGTACTGCCGGCGGTCCAGGGCTTCCTCGTCGGGCTCGTGCTACTTCTCGGCTTCGCGCTGCCGCCGCTCGTTCAGCTGAAGAACGTGCCGGCGGTGCGCGTACTGAGGCGCGAGTCGGGGACGCCGAAGGGCGTTACGCTCGCCGCGTACGCCGCTGGGCTGGTCTCGCTTGGCGCGCTCCTCGTCTGGCAGGCGGGCGATCTCAAGCTCGGCCTCTACGTCGTCGGCGGCTTTGCGGCGGCCGTGGCGGTGTTCTTCCTGATTGCATGGGCGTCGCTCAAGCTTGTAACCAGCCAGCGCGTCATCTCCCTCGTCCGTACTTCGACGCTGCGCTACGGGCTCGCCAACCTGCGGCGCCACGCGCGCGGCAACGCGGTGCAGATTGCGAGCCTCGCGCTCGGTCTCACTGCGGTGCTTCTTTTGACCTTTACGCGGAACGAGCTCGTCGACGCCTGGCGGCGCAGCGCGCCGGCCGACGCGCCGAACCGCTTCCTGATTGGCGTGCAGCCCGAGCAGCTCGAGCCCTTGCAGGCGTTCTTCGCCGCGAACCAGGTCGATGTGCCCGACCTCTATCCGATGGTGCGCGGCCGCCTCGTGGCAGTGAACAACGCCCCGGTGAGCGAAGCGGACTACACCGAGGAGCGCGCGAAGCGGCTGGTGGAGCGCGAATTCAACCTTTCCTATATGAGCGACCTGCCGGGCCACAACCACGTCGTGGCCGGGAGCTGGTTCGGGCCGAACGACCGCGCGCTGTCGGTGGAGGAGGGCATCGCGAACCGCCTTGGCTGGAAGCTCGGTGACGAGCTCACCTTCCAGGTCGGCTCCGAGCGCTTTACCGCGCGCATCACATCGCTCCGGAAGCTGCGCTGGGATTCCATGAAGGTGAACTTCTTCGTCGTCACGCCGCCCGCGATCCTGGAAGGCTTTCCCGCGAGCTTCATCAGCGCCTTTCGCCTCGAACCCGAGCAGCAGCCCGTGGTCACCGAGCTGGCGCAGCGCTTTCCGAACATTACGGTGATCGACGCCGCCGCCGCGGTGCGGCAGGCGCAGGGCATCATCGACCAACTGATCGACGCGGTGCAGTTCGTATTTCTGTTTGCGCTGGTCGCTGGCCTGCTCGTCCTCTATTCGGCGCTCGTAGCGACCGAGGACGAGCGCCGGCGCGAAGCCGCGGTGATGCGCGTGTACGGCGCCTCGCGCGCGCAGGTGACCGGAACCCAGCGCGCGGAGTTCCTCGCCATGGGCGCGATCGCGGGGGTGCTCGCCACCATCGGCGCCGCGATCATCGGCCAGATCCTCGCGCGCCGTGTCTTCGAGCTCGACCTCCCCCCCTCAGCAGGTCTGCTGATCGCAGGGCCGCTTGCAGGCCTGGTCCTGCTCTCGCTCAACGCTTGGATCTCCGCGCGCAAAGTGCTGCGCGCCTCGCCGGCGCTTACGCTCAGAGATTCGGTCTAGAACCGAAATCGGGGTCAGAGCCCGATAGCATTGGTTGGGGACTATCGCATCATCTGTCGCATCCGCGCTGAAGTGCTTTTCGTGCTGGCTCTTGCCGTAGTCCATCGCCGGGAGATCTACCCCGACAGATAGCGCAAGGAACTTGCCAATTACTTCCCGTTGACGAAGCTGTATTAATATACAGCACCAACAATAATGGAAATCGCGGCATTCCTGCTTCTCGGGCTGGCCCTCGGAACGGCGGCCGGTTGGTTTTTCCGCTCCTCACGCGCATCCCAGTCGGAGGAAATGCTACGAGAAGCGCGCACGCGCCTTGAGCAGGTCGACAAGGAACGGGTTGCGGCCCTGGACGAGCTGCGCGTCGAATCGAGCCGCCGAGCGTCTTTCGAGGCCCTGTCGCAGCGCATACCGGACCTGGAACAGTCGCTCCAGTACCGCGAGCAGACCATCCTGCGCCATCAGCAGACCATATTGGAGAGCGCGCGAGAGAAGGAGGCGCTCGCGGCGACCATCGAGGCGGAACGGAGGGGGTTCGAAGAAAAGCAGCGGCTCCTCGAAGAGGCGAAGGCGGCGCTTTCGGATGCGTTCGGCGCGCTTTCCGCGAACGCGCTCAAGAGCAACTCCGAGCAGTTCGTGAAGCTGGCGCACGCGTCGGTTGCGCCGGTGCGCGACGCGCTGGAGAAATTCGAAGCCAAAGTGCAGGCGCTGGAGGTGGCGCGCGAGGGCGCGTATCAGGGCCTGGTGCAGCAGGTGACCCAGCTTCTGGATACCGGCAAGGAGCTGCGCTCCGAGACCGCGAACCTAGTGCAGGCGTTGCGTGCTCCCGTCACGCGCGGCCAGTGGGGCGAATTCCAGCTGCGCCGCGTGATCGAGATGGCGGGCATGGTGAACCATTGCCACTTCGTCGAGCAGAAGAAGGTCGATACCGAGGACGGGCAGCTGCGCCCCGACGTGGTGGTGAAGCTGCCGGCGGGCAAGACTATCGTGATCGACGCGAAGGCGCCGGTGTCGAGCTACATGGACGCGGTGGTGATCGAGGACGAAACCGAGCGCCGCGCGAAGCTCGCCAATTTCGCGAAGCTCGTGCGCGAGCACATTGCCGCGCTGGGCCGCAAAGCCTACTGGGACCAGTTCGAGGCCTCGCCGGAGCTCGTGGTCATGTTCATGCCCGGCGACCACTACTACAGCGCGGCGCTCGAGCAGGATCCGTCGCTCATCGAGTTCGGCGTCGAGCAGAAAGTGCTCGTCGCCACGCCGGTCAATCTCATTGGGCTCTTGCGCGCCATCGCGTTTGGCTGGCGCCAGGAGGCGATTGCCACCAACGCCACGGAGATCAGCCAACTCGGCGCCGAGCTCTACAAGCGCATCTCCGATCTTGGCGGCCACTGGGTCGATGTCGGCAAGAGCCTGAACAAGGCGGTCGAAGCCTTCAACAGCACAGTAGGCACGCTCGAAACCCGCGTGCTTGTCAGCGCCCGGCGCTTCAAGGACTTGGGCGCGGCGCCAGCCTCAGTCGACATCGAGGTGATCGAGCCGGTGGTCAAGGCAGCGCGTTCGTTAAAAGTGCTGGACATCGGCACGGCGAAGGATTCGTAGGCGGTCGGCTGTAGCCAATCCGCGACAGACACCGGGGTAGCCGCGGCTTACAATCTATTGGGGGCGAAGGGGATTAACCGGCCGATTGGAGGGCTATTGCCGCTTTCGCTGCGCTTCGTAGTACCGCTTGCTTTGGCGCTCGCGGCGATCGCATACGCGATCGTGCCGCTGGTGGACCGGTTAACCTTTCAGTGGTTCGTGCGCGACCTCGACATGCGCGGCGCGCTCATCGCCCAGACCGCGCAGGACCCGCTCGTCGAGCTCGTGAAGAGCGGCCGCGGCGCGCGCGAGCGCGTGCTGCGTTACTTCGACCGCATCTCCGAAGGCCAACGTGTGTTCGCGCTCGGATTTTGCGAGCCCACCGGCAAGATGGCCTACGCGACGCGCGTTTTCCCCGAGGCGGTGCGTTGTTCGCCGGCGCGCAACGAGCGCCGCGAACCTCGCAACTTGGTGCTCGAACTCAATGACGGCGCGCTGCACGTCGCCGCGCACCCCATCGTCTCGGACGGGCAGTTGCTCGGCGAGCTCATGATCGTGCACGACATGAGCTTCGCGCAGCGCCGAAGCGCGGACACGCGCAAGTACGTGCTCTGGCTCTTTGCCGGCATTGCAGCCGTCGTCGCGCTCATCACGGTGGTGATCGCGGAAATCAGCTGGCGCGGTTGGGTGGCGGGCATCAAGGCGGTGCTCTCTGGCGATTACCTGCTGCGCTCGCCCACTGCGGCGGCGAAGGTGCCCGTGCCCGAACTAAGGCCCTTTGCGCGGGATTTGCAGGCGCTGGTGAACGACCTGGAGAACGAGCGGCGCGCCCGCGACGATAGCCAGACGACCTGGGGACCTGATGCCTTGCGCCGCATCCTGCGTAACGACCTGAAGGGCGACGAGATCCTCATCGTCTCGAACCGGGAGCCGTATCTGCACGTGCGCCGGAAAGACAATGTGATCGAGATCCAGCGTCCGGCGAGCGGACTCGTCACCGCGCTGGAGCCGGTGATGCGCGCCTGCTCCGGGACTTGGATCGCGCACGGCGCGGGGTCCGCCGACCGCGATACGGTCGACAAGCACGATCACGTGATGGTGCCGCCGGAGAAGCCGTCGTACCGCATCCGGCGCGTGTGGCTCTCCAAGGAGGAGGAGCAGGGCTACTACTTCGGCTTCGCCAACGAGGGGCTTTGGCCGCTTTGCCACATCGCGCATACGCGGCCGACGTTTCGCGCGCCCGACTGGGAGCACTACCAGACGGTGAACCGCCGTTTCGCCGATGTGGTCGCCGACGAGGCCCGCACGGATGATCCGATCGTGCTCGTGCAGGACTATCATTTCGCGCTCTTGCCGCGCATGGTGCGCGAGCGACTCCCGCGCGCCACCATCATCACGTTCTGGCATATCCCCTGGCCGAACCCGGAAGCGTTCGGCATCTGCCCGTGGCGCGAGGAAGTGCTGGAAGGCATGCTCGGCTCCTCGATCCTCGGCTTCCACACGCAGTTCCACTGCAACAATTTCTTCGACACGGTCGACCGCTTCCTCGAAGCGCGCGTCGACCGCGAGACGTTCACCATTTCTTACGGCGGTGACCCGACCGAGGTACGCCGTTACCCGATCTCGATCGAATGGCCGCCCTCGGCGCTTGCCATCCAGCCGCCGGTGGCCGA
>JAICPQ010000236.1 GCA_025929745.1 Burkholderiales bacterium
CCGCACGCCTTCTCGTCGGGGTCGTTCACCGAAGGCCGTCTCGCCGCGAAGGCCGCCTGCAAGTACATCGACGACGGAAAGGGCGAAGGCATCGTCGTATCCGACGAGCAGATCAACCGCCGCAAGGCGGAGATCTACAAGCCGCTCGAGCATTACCGCATCTACCGCAACGCGATCGTGGCGGGCGATGTCAACCCGCATTACATCAATCCGAAGCAGGGGCTGGACCGCCTGCAGAAGCTCATGGACGAGTACTGCGGCGGCGTGACCGTCAGCTACATGACCAACGAGAAGCTCTTGAACATCGGTCTCAAGAAGCTCAAGGTCATGGAGGAGGATCTCGAGAGCCTGGCCGCCAAGGATATTCACGAGCTGCTGCGCGCGTGGGAATTGAAGCACCGTCACCGCGCCGCCGAGTGCGTCACGCAGCACACGCTGTTCCGCAAGGAGACCCGCTGGCCGGGTTACTACTACCGGGGCGACGCCATGAAGGTGGACGACGCCAACTGGCACGTGCTGACCGTCTCGCGCCGCGATCCGAAGACCGGCGAATACACCATGGAGAAAGCGCCCTGCTATCACTTGGTCGACGAGAAGTAGCCATCACGGAAAAAACCGACGAAGAGATCCTGGCCATGGCCCGGCCGCTGTGGCGCGACCTGGTGAAGTATTCGAACGAAGGCAAGTACGGCGACTTCGTGAAGAACTTTTCCAGTTCCCTCGCGCTCGCCATGAATCAGGTGGTTGCCGGCCACCAGTTCGCGAACAGCGAGCTGGCAAGGAATCTGTCCGAAGAAATCGACCCGCTCGGCGTCATCCGCCGCGGCGAGCATGTGACAGTGCTTTACCGGCAGCGCAGTACCAAGAAGCCGGGCGAGTGGCTTGGCCGGCTTGTGCTCGGCTATGAGGATGGCAAGGTCAGGATTTTCGGTGCGACCATCTTCTGAAGCCATCTGCGACGGCAAGTTCGTCGAGCTCACCTACAACGTGACCGACCGGAAAACGGGGCATGTTGTTACCCGTGTCGAGTTCCCGCTCGGCTACGTTCACGGCCACAATGAAATACTGGCGCCCTCGGTCCACATGCAGCTCGCGGGCAAGCGCGCCGGCGACACCATCGAAGTGCTGATCGACGGCAACCAGATCTTCGGTCCCAGGGACGAGTCGCTGGTGTTCAGCGATCGCATCGAGAACGTGCCCGAGGAGTATCGCCAGGTCGGCACCTCCATCCTTATGGAGAACGACAGGGGTCAGACGCGCAGCTTTCTCGTGACGCACCTCGACGACGAGACCCTGACGGTCGATGGCAACAACCCGCTCTGCGGGAGAGAGGTCGTGTTCACGCTCGAGATCCTCACGGTGCGCGACGCGACCGATGCGGAGACCCGGGCAGGCGGGGCGATCCCTGCGGCCGTGGGCATTGACCCGTCGCGCCTGAGACCGGTTTGAAAAGGAAGGTGACTTCTCATGAGCAGCGACCAGAAGCCGAAGCAGCCCCCCGCCAAGGTTCCCGACGGCAAGGCGCGTTTCTTCACCACGCGTCAGAAGCCGGCCACCGAAAAGGGATTCGTCGGGTTCGAAACGGTGTGGGAGCCGTTTCACAAGGAAGCCGAATACAAGACGCCGAAGAAGCCCTAGGCGCATCGATTAATATCCCTGGATGGCCGACCGGCGCCTCCAGGTATTCCACGCGGTAGCGAAGCACCTTTCGTTCACGAAGGCTGCGGAGACGCTCTTCATGACGCAGCCGGCGGTCACGTTCAACGTCAAGCAGCTCGAGGAGCAGCTCAACACGCGGCTTTTCGACCGGGCGCAGGGCCGCATCTCGCTCACGCCCGCGGGTCAGGTGGCGCTCGACTATGCTGAGCGCATCCTGCGGCTCTCCGCGGAGCTCGATACCCGCCTGAAGGAAATGAGCGGGCAGGCGGCGGGGCCGCTCCTCATCGGCGCGAGCATGACGATCGGCGAGTACGTGCTGCCGCAGCTCATCGGCCGTTTCAAGGCGAGCCTGCCGGCGGTGGTGCCGACGCTGTTCGTCGGCAATTCCGAGGCGGTGCAGGAGCGCGTGGCCGAACGCACGCTCGACCTGGGCTTCATCGAAAGCGGCTCGCCGCTCGCCACGCTGCAGAGCGAGATCTGCTGCGAGGATGAGCTGCAGGTGGTCTGCGCGCCTTCGCATGCGCTCGCGAAGGAGAGGTTCGCGCTTCCGGCTGCGCTGGCGCAGCACGCGTACATCGGCCGCGAGGCGGGCTCCGGCACGCGCCTGGTGATCGACCGCTATCTGCAGCAGGCCGGCGTCGCGCCGGAATCGATGAATCGAGTGGTCGAGCTCGGCAGCCCGGAGGCGATCAAGGGCCTGGTGGCGACCGGCATGGGCTTCGCCATCATGTCGCGCGTGATCGCGGCCAAGGAGATTCAGCTCGGCAGCCTGGTCCAGGTTCCGCTACGGCCGCCGTTGCTGCGCAATTTCTCCGTGGTCTACGCCAAAGAGCGCTTCCACTCGAAGGTGGTGGCGGCATTCCTCGCCTTCGCGAAAGAGCGTCTCGCCGCGGCGTCTATGCCAGTGCAGCTGCCAGCAGAACTGCAATCTGAATAGCGGCGAGCGCGGCGTGTAGCCGCGGCAGCGCGGGCACGATGCGCGCGTAGCAGACGATGCTGATCGTGGCGAGCGCGGCCACGCCCGCGAAGTTAAGGTAGTCGCCCTTGCCGAGAAAGGCGAGCCAGCCCCATCCCGTGGGCGCGCCGCTGGCCGCCACGAACTTGTCGGCCGGCAGAACCCATAGTCGCGCGAGCTCGCGCGGGTGCACGAGCGGTTCGAGCAGCCCGGCCATGTAAACCAGGAAGGTCGCGACCAGCACGCCGAATGCGATGCGTGTTCCGACCGCGAGCCAGCGCGCATAGATCTCGTGCTCGCGCATCAGATGCCAAGTCCTTTCAGCAGCGCGCGTGCGCCGGCGAGCACGAGCACGGTGAGGACGATGCGCTTCACGATGTGCGCCGGCGTGCGCGGCAGAAGACGCGCACCGACGCGCGCGCCGAGCATCACGCCGATCAGCGAAGGCACCACGACGACCGGGAGAACGGCGCCGCGATTGAGATACACCCACGCGGCCGAGGTATCCACCACCGACAGGATGAGGCCGGAAGTGCCGACCGAAAGCTTGAGCGGCGCGCCCATCAGCAGATTGAGGGCCGGCACGTTGGCCCATCCCGCGCCCAGGCCGAAAAGACCGGCGAGAACGCCGATCGCGCCGAAGATGACGAGGCCGGCCGGCGTGCGATGCACCTGCCAGCGGACTTCACGTCCGAGCGCCGGATCGTGATAGACGCCGTGCATGCCGAGCGCGCTGCCGAGCGCATCCGGACGCGAAACGTGCGGATGCTCCGATCGGCCCGAGCGCCACATGACGAGCGCGATGGCGAGGACGGCGACGCCAAGCGAAACCTGCACCGCCTGCGTTGGCAACGCGAGGCCGACGAGCGCACCGACGATGGACGTAATCGAGCCTACGAGCGCGAGCGGCATGGCGAGCCGCAGGTTGGCGAGCCCGCTGGAAAGGAGAGTGGGCGCCGCGCTCAGCGCGCTCGTCAGCGCGATCAGCAGCCCGGCCGCGCGCACGAAGTCGAGATGGAACGGGAAGAACGCGCTGACGATCGGCACGAACAGCACGCCACCGCCCACGCCGGCGAGCACCGCCACGATGCCCATCGCAAAGGTGGCGGCGAAGAGTGCGATCGGCCAGATCCACCACTCCATCAGCGCTTGTAATACTCGCGCAGGACCTCGAGGATCTCTGGTCGGGAAAACTCCGGCGGCACCTCGGCGCCCTCCTCGAGCCACTTGCGAAGCTGCGTGCCCGAAACCTGGAGCTGATCCTTCGCCTCGTGCGGGCAGGTGCGGGCCG
>JAICPQ010000093.1 GCA_025929745.1 Burkholderiales bacterium
GAACTGGAAAGCGGCGATCGATGTGCTGCATTCGACGAACAACTTCCCCGAGTTCACCGGCCGGATCTGTCCCGCGCCGTGCGAGGAAGCGTGCGTGCTGCGGATCAACGACGATCCCGTGGGCATTAAGTCGATCGAGCACGCGATCATCGACAAAGCCTGGGAGGAAGGCTGGGTCAAGCCGCAGCCCGCCGCGCACAAGACCGGCAAGAAGGTGGCGATCGTCGGGTCCGGCGGCGCCGGTTTGGCGTGCGCGCAGCAGCTGGCGCGCGCCGGCCACGACATCACAGTGTTCGAGAAGGCCGACCGCATCGGCGGCCTGCTGCGCTACGGCATCCCGGACTTCAAGCTGGAGAAGGCCGTCATCGACCGGCGGCTGGAGCAGATGCGCGCGGAGGGCGTGCAGTTCAGGACGAGCACATTCGTCGGTACCCAGCGTCCCGGCAAAGGCGTCATCAACGACGCCGACCGCAACATCACGCCGCAGAAGCTGCTCGCCGAGTTCGACGCCGTGGTGCTCGCCGGCGGCGCCGAGCAGCCGCGCGACCTGCCGATCCCCGGCCGCGAGCTCGACGGCGTCCATTTCGCAATGGAGTTTCTGCCGCTGCAGAACAAGCGCGTCGCGGGCGACCGCGGCATCGCCGATCTCTGGGCGAGCGGCAAGAACGTGGTCATCATCGGCGGCGGGGATACCGGCTCCGACTGCGTGGGGACATCGAACCGCCACGGCGCGAAATCGGTGACGCAATTCGAGCTACTCCCCATGCCGCCCGACGTCGAGCGCAACCCGGTGTGGCCTTATTGGCCGACGCGGCTTCGCACCTCGTCTTCGCACGAAGAGGGCGCGAGCCGCGACTGGTCGGTTGCGACGAAGGCGTTCCTGGGCGAGAACGGCAAGCTGCGCGCGCTCAAGGCCGTGCGCCTGGAGTGGAAGGATGCAAAGCCGAGCGAGATTCCGGGTTCGGCGTTCGAGATACCCGCCGAGCTCGTGCTCCTCGCCATGGGATTCGTCTCGCCGCTCCAGTCGCTCTTGGAAGAATTCGGCGTACAGCGCGACGCGCGCGGCAACGCGAAAGCCGCGACTGACGGCGCCGACGCCTACGCGACCTCCGTGCCCAAGGTCTTTGCGGCGGGCGACATGCGCCGCGGGCAGTCGCTCGTCGTCTGGGCGATCCGCGAAGGCCGCCAGTGCGCACGCGCGGTCGACGAGTACCTTATTGGCTTTTCCGACCTCCCTCGGTAAGCGCCAGCGCAGCGAACGAGGCGAGCCAGTGCTCGCCAACGTAATCACCGCCCACCACGTGCGGCATCCCAGCCTCCAAATGGCGCCTAGCCGCTTCGGCATAGCCGAGCTTCGTCAGGCACCACGCTCGCGAAAGCGCCAGGCCGTCGAGATGCGCCTGTTTCGGATCCGCGCGATCCGCGACCAGCGGCGGCGCGAGCGTTTCCGGGCTTGCGGTGAAAAACCGGCGCGACCACGCGTCGTACTCAGTTCCGAGCACCTCTTTCATGAGCGCCGCCTCCACGAGCGAGGGCGAAAGAAAGTCGTCCAGCGAGGGCTCGTACGCAAGCGGCGCGTCACGATCATCGCCGTACCAGCGGCGCGCCGCGCTTGCGATGTGCTTCTGCAGCTCCATGTCACCCGCGGTTCGCGCGTAATCGAGGCCGAGCAGGCTGGCGAACGCCGTGTTGCCGTGGCTGCCAGCCCGGATCGGATAGGGAGCGGCCGCGACGAAACGCCCCAGCCGTGCGGCGAGCTGCGCAGCGAGCGGACGCACGGCATCCGACCAGCGCGGCTCGCCCAGGCGCAGCAGCTCGCCCTGTAGCTCCAGTAGCCACGCCCAACCATAGGGCCGCTCGAACGTGGCATGCCCCTCGAAGTAGGCAAGCTCCGTCCGTATCGCCGAAGCATCGAGGTGTTCGTCCAATAGGCACGCAATTCGCGCGTCGGGATATAGGCGATGCACGCGCGCGAGCAGCCAGTGCATGTGCACGGCGGAATGCCAGTCGTAGCTGCCGTAAAACGCGGGATGGAGCTTGCGCGGGTGGAGTTCTTCCCCTGTCCACGTAAGCAGGTGTGACACGTGACGAGGGTACTCGCGCCTTACGTTCGCCAAAGCGACAGCGGCGAACGCGCGGGCCTGCTCTTCAGTCACCTGTAGGTGCGATGCGGAATTCGAGGACCGAAGGGTCGAGCCGCAACTTGTCCGAAAGCGCCCGCGCGTTCGCGGCGTCGAGCGTACGCAGCACCATGCGGTACTCGAACTGCCCGACGTCGCCGTGCAGTCGATAGCTCAGGTTATGCAACGAAAAGCCGGTCGACTCGACCAGCGCACGCAACCCCGATTCTGGAATCACGGCGTCGCGGCTAAAGCGCACCATGAAGAGGGCGTAGGTCTCGCTTGGCAGGCGCGCCTCGATCCAGCGGAATGCGGACAGCGTACCGAGGACGAGCACCGTGCCGATAAGCGCGGCAAAGTAGAAGCCGATGCCGGTGAGGATGCCGATCGCAGCGGTGATCCAGATGGACGCGGCGGTGGTGAGGCCGCGCACCGTAAAGCCTTCCTTGATGATCGCCCCCGCGCCGACGAAGCCGATGCCGGTCATGATGCCCTGCGCCATCCGAGTCGGGTCCACCATCACTCGAGCGGCGGAGTCGCGCGGAAACCAATGCGACTCGTACACGGTGACCAGCATGAGTAGGCTTGAGGCCAGGCAGACGAGCGCGTGGGTACGGAAGCCGGCCGGCCGGCCGCGATGGCTGCGCTCCAGGCCGATGAGACCGCCCGCGGCGAGCGCCGCGATGATGCGGAACACCATCTCGAGGTACTCCTGCGTCATGGTCTGAGTCTAGGTGAAAACGCTAGAATCCGCCGAGAATCAGTCAGATGGCTCTAGAAATCCTCATCCTCGCGGCCGGGCAAGGCAAGCGCATGCGCTCGCGGCTGCCCAAGGTGCTGCACCCCCTCGGCGGGCGGCCGCTGCTCGCGCACGTGATCGAGACGGCGCGCGCGCTCGGGCCGGTCAAGATCTTCGTCGTGCACGGCCACGGCGCCGAGCAGGTGCGCGAGGCGTTCCGGAGCCAGAACATAGAATGGGTGCTGCAGGCCGAGCAGCGCGGCACCGCGCACGCTGTGATGCAGGCGATGTCGCGCGTGAGCGCCGATGCCGACGTGCTGCTTCTTTACGGCGACGTGCCGCTCGTACGCGTGGCGACGCTCAAGCGCCTACTCCAAGCGGCCGGCGACGGGCTCGCGCTGCTCACCGCCGACCTGGATGATCCGGCGGCTTATGGGCGCGTGGTGCGCGACGGAGCAGGCCATGTGAAGCGCGTCGTCGAAACGCGCGACGCGACGCCGGAGGAACGCACGATCCGCGAGATCAACGCCGGCTTCTACGCGCTCAGTGCCAGGCGGCTTGCCGCCTGGCTGAAGAGAATTGACAACCGCAACGCCCAGAAGGAGTACTACCTCACCGATCTGGTCGGCCTTGCTGTCGGCGAAGGCACGCCGGTCACCGCGGTCAAAGCCGAGGCGCCCAGCGAGGTCGCAGGCGTGAACTCAAAGAGCGAGCTTGCGCAGCTCGAAAGGCATTATCAGAAGCTCGTCGCCGAAAAATTGTTAGAAAGTGGAGTGACGCTCGCCGACCCCGCGCGTATCGATGTGCGCGGCGAGCTGGTTTGCGGCGCCGATGTGTCGATCGACGTGAATTGCGTATTTCTGGGGCGTGTGGAGCTCGGCGACGACGTACGGGTGGGGGCCAACTGCATCCTCAGGAACGTGAAAGTCGCCGCGGGTACCGAGGTGCTGCCTTTCTGCCATCTCGAGGACTCGGCGATCGGCGAGCGCTGCCGGCTCGGCCCCTACGCGCGCCTGCGCCCGGGCACTGAGCTCGCCGAAGACGTGCACATCGGAAACTTCGTCGAGGTCAAAGCGAGCCGTCTCGGCGCGGGCGCGAAAGCGAACCATCTCACGTATCTGGGCGACACCGACGTGGGTGCGCGCGTGAACGTCGGCGCCGGCACCATCACGTGCAACTACGACGGGGTGGCGAAGCACCGCACGGTGATCGAGGACGATTGCTTCATCGGTTCTGACGCGACGCTGGTGGCGCCGGTGCGCATCGCGCGTGGCTCGTACATCGGCGCTGGCTCGACGATCAACGAAGACACGCCGCCGGGCCAGCTCACCATTGCGCGTGCGCGACAGGTTTCCATCCCGAGCTGGAAGCCGCCGGTGAAAAAGAAAGGCTGATCATGTGCGGAATCGTCGGCGCCGCGGCGCGGCGCGATATCGTCCCGTTCCTTATCGAAGGGCTGCGCCGCCTCGAATACCGGGGCTACGACTCGTGCGGCCTCGCGCTCGTCGATGAGCACAATTTGGATCTCGTGCGCACCGTTTCTCGCGTGAACGACCTCGCGTCGCGTGCGAAGGAAAGGCGCGGCGTCACTGGAATCGCGCACACGCGCTGGGCGACGCACGGGGCGCCGGCCACGGAGAACGCTCATCCGATCGTGTCGGGCGGCGACATCGCGGTCGTGCACAACGGCATCATCGAGAACCATGACGAGCTGCGCGCCGAGCTGCAGGGCAAAGGCTACCGCTTCGAGAGCCAGACCGACACCGAAGTGATCGCGCATCTCGTGCACAGTCTCTACGAGGGCGATCTGCACGACGCGGTGCGGCGCGCCGCGGCGCGGCTCAAAGGAGCTTACGCCATCGCGCTGGTCTCCAAGAGGAACCCGGGCACGGTGGTCGGCGCGCGCGCCGGCAGCCCGCTCGTCGTCGGCCTCGGGCAGAGCGAGAACTTCCTCGCCTCCGACGCGCTCGCGCTCGGCGGCACCACCGACCGCGTCGCGTATCTGGAGGAAGGCGATGTCGTGTGCATCGACGAGCGCGGCTGGAAAGTCACCAACCTGGACGGCAGGGCGGTGACGCGCGAAGTGCGCACGGTGAAGACGAGCGGTGTGGCCGCCGAGCTTGGGCCCTATCGCCACTTCATGCAAAAGGAGATCTTCGAGCAGCCGCGCGCGGTGTCGGACACGCTGGAGGGCGTGCGCGCCGTCACGCCGGCTCTTTTCGGCGCCGACGCCGAGGCGGTGCTCGGCGAAACGAAGTCAGTCCTCATCCTGGCTTGCGGCACGAGCTACTACGCGGGGCTGGTCGCGCGCTTCTGGATCGAGGAGCTTGCCGGGGTGCCGTGCAGCGTGGAGATCGCGAGCGAATACCGCTACCGCACCAGCGTGCCGGATGCGAAGGCGCTCGTCGTGCTCATCTCACAGTCCGGAGAAACTGCCGACACGTTATCGGCGTTGAAGCACGCGCAGTCGCTCGGCCAAGAAAACACGCTCGCCATCTGCAATGTGGCGTCCAGCGCGCTCATGCGCATGACGCGCCTGCATTTCCTCACTCACGCCGGCGTGGAGATCGGCGTGGCCTCGACCAAAGCCTTTACCACGCAACTCGTGGGCCTCTTCCTGCTCGCCCTGACCCTCGCCAAGCTGCGCCGCGGCTTGCCCTCGGAAGAAAAGCTCGTGAAGGCGCTGCGCCATCTGCCCAGCGCGCTCGGCGCCGTGCTGGCGCTGGAGCCCTCGATCATCGCCTGGGCGCAGCGCTTTGCCGTCAAGGAGCATGCGCTTTTCCTCGGACGCGGTCTGCACTATCCGATTGCGCTCGAAGGCGCGTTGAAGCTGAAGGAAATCTCGTACATCCACGCCGAAGCGTATCCGGCGGGTGAGCTCAAGCATGGCCCTCTCGCCCTGGTCACGGCCGAGATGCCGGTCGTCACGGTGGCGCCGAATGACGCTTTGCTCGAGAAGCTCAAGTCCAACATGCAGGAAGTCCGCGCCCGGGGTGGCGAGCTTTACGTGTTTGCCGACGCCGATACGCGTATCGCTTCGTCGACCGGCGTGCACGTCGTGCGGCTGCCGGAGCACTACGGGCTTCTGTCGCCCATCCTTCACGTCGTGCCGCTGCAGTTGCTCGCCTATCACACCGCGCTCGCGCGTGGCACCGACGTCGACAAGCCTCGGAACTTGGCGAAATCGGTTACCGTGGAATAATCTTGCAATAGAGGAGGGATCATGAGACTCAAGAGAATGGCCGCCATCATGGCGGCTGGCATGCTGTGCGCGCCGCAGGCGCAGGCGCAGATCGAAATCCAGTGGTGGCATTCCATGGGCGGCCAGCTCGGCGAGTCACTGAACGAGCTCGCCAACAAGTTCAACGCCGAGCAGAAGGATTACCGGATCGTCACCTCGTACAAGGGGTCCTACCCCGAGTCGATGACGGCGGCGATCGCCGCTTTCCGCGCCGGCCAGGCCCCGCACCTGCTTCAGGTGTTCGAGGTCGGCACGGCGACCATGATGGCAGCCAAGGGCGCGGTCAAGCCCGTGTACCAGCTGATGAAGGAGCAGGGCGAGCCGTTCGACCCTAAGGCCTACCTGCCCACGGTTACCGGCTACTACAGCGATCCGCAGGGCAACATGCTGTCGCTGCCGTTCAACAGCTCCACCGCGCTGTTCTACATCGACCGCAACAAGTTCAAGCAGGCCGGCCTGAAGCCTGAGCCGCCGCGCACCTGGAAGGAGCTGATCGCCGCTGCCGAGAAGATGAAGGCCGCGGGCCAGACTTGCGTCTACACCACCGGCTGGCCGTCCTGGGTGCACGTGGAGAACTTCAGCGCCTGGCACAACCTGCCGATCGGCACCAAGCAGAACGGCATGGCCGGCTTGGATACCCAGTTCACGATCAATTCGCCGGCGCACGTGAAGCACGTCGAGATGCTCGCCGACATGGCGAAGCGCGGCCTGTTTACCTATGCCGGCCGCACCAACCAGGCCGACTCGAGGTTCGCGTCCGGCGAGTGCGCCATGGCGACGATCAGCGCCGGCGCGCTCGGCAACATCATCAAGACCGGCAAGACCGATTGGCAGATCAGCGTCCTGCCCTACCACGACGACGTCAAGGGCGCGCCGCAGAACTCGGTCATCGGCGGCGCCTCGCTCTGGGTGATGAGCGGCCGCAAGCCCGAGGAGTACAAGGGCGTGGCGAAGTTCATGTCCTTCCTCTCGCGGCCGGAGGTGCAGATGGACTGGCACATGAAGACCGGCTACGTGCCGATCACGCTGGCGGCTTTCGAGCTGACCAAGAAGTCCGGCTTCTACGACAAGAACCCGGGCCGCGACATGGCCGTGCGGCAGCTCACCAACAAGGCACCCACGGAAAACTCCAAGGGGCTGCGCTTCGGCAACTTCGTGCAGGGGCGCACCGTGATCGAGGAAGAGCTCGAGGCCGCGTTCGCGGGCCGCAAGACGGCGAAGGCCGCGCTCGACGACGCGGTCAAGCGGGGCAACGAGATCCTGCGGCAGTTCGAAGCCGCCAACAAGTAACCCCGTAGAACGCAGCCGGCGGGATGGAAAAAAGAGTCGTTTTCCGTTCCGCCTGGCTGCCCTACGCGCTGGTCGCGCCGCAGATCGCGATCACGCTGGTGTTCTTCTTCTGGCCGGCGGCGCAGGCGCTGTGGTACTCCTTCCAGCTGCAGGATGCCTTCGGGCTCAAGACCCAGTTCGTCGGCCTGCAGAATTTCGTCACGCTGTTCAAAGACGAGAATTACCTCGCTTCCTTCCGCGTCACCGCCGTGTTCAGCGTGCTCGTGGCGGTCATCGGCCTCGCGGCAGCGCTCGTTCTCGCCCTGATGGCCGACCGCGTGGTGCGCGGCGCCATGGGTTACAAGACGCTCCTCATCTGGCCCTACGCCGTCGCGCCCGCGGTGGCGGGCGTGCTCTACGCCTTCCTGTTCGCGCCGTCGATCGGCATCGTCACCTACGCGCTCAGGCGCTGGTTCGGCATCGAGTGGAACTGGCTGCTCGACGGCGAGCAGGCAATGCTGCTGGTGGTGATGGCGGCGGTGTGGAACCACGTCAGCTACAACTTCGTGTTCTTCCTGGCCGGGCTGCAGGCCATTCCGCGCTCGCTGATCGAGGCGGCGGCGATCGACGGCGCCGGGCCGGCGCGGCGCTTCTGGACGGTGGTGTTCCCTCTGCTTTCGCCCACCACGTTCTTCCTCCTCGTGATCAACGTGGTGTACGCCTTCTTCGGCACCTTCGGCCTGATCGACGCCACCACGCAGGGCGGGCCGGGGCAGGACACGCAGATCCTGGTCTACAAGGTGTACCACGACGGCGTGAAGGCGGCCGACCTGGGCGGCTCGTCGGCGCAGTCGGTGATCCTGATGCTCATCGTGATCGCCCTGACGGTGGCGCAGTTCCGATTCATCGAGCGGCGGGTTCAGTACTGATGGTCGAAAAACGTCCGCTGCTGACCGCGCTCTCGCACGCCGTGCTGATCCTCGGCGTGCTGGTGATCGCTTTCCCCGTCTACGTCACGTTCGTCGCCTCGACGCACAGCCTGGAGCGCATCCTCGAGGTGCCGATGCCCCTGCTGCCGGGCGACCAGTTGATCGAGAACTACCGGCAGGCGGTTTCCGCGGGCTCGACCAAGGGTTCCCAGGCGCCCGTGGGCACCATGCTGGTCAACAGCACCGTCATGGCGCTCGGCATCGCGCTCGGCAAGATCGCCATCTCGATCATTTCGGCCTTCGCCATCGTGTATTTCCGCTTCCCGCTGCGCATGGCGTTTTTCTGGATGATCTTCATCACCCTTATGCTGCCGGTCGAGGTGCGCATCATTCCGACCTTCAAGGTGGCCGCGGACCTCGGCATCCTCAACACCTACCTCGGCCTCACCCTGCCGCTCATCGCCTCGGCTACCGCGACGTTCCTTTTCCGGCAGTTCTTTCTCACCGTCCCGGACGAGCTCGCCGAGGCCGCGCGCATCGACGGCGCGGGACCGATGCGCTTCTTCTGGGACGTGGTGCTGCCGCTCTCCAAGACCAGCATCGCGGCGCTCTTCGTCATCCAGTTCATCTATGGCTGGAACCAGTACCTCTGGCCGCTGCTCGTCACCACCGACGAGTCGATGTACACCACCGTGATCGGCATCAAGCGCATGATCGTCGGCAGCGATGCCACTAACGAGTGGAACCTGATCATGGCCACCGCCATCCTCGCCATGCTGCCCCCCGCTCTCGTGGTGCTGGTCATGCAGCGCTGGTTCGTCAAAGGCCTGGTGGAGACGGAAAAGTAATGGCGGCACTTTCTTTTCGCGACGTGAAGAAAAGCTACGCCGGGCTCGAGGTGATCCATGGGGTCACGACCGAGGTCGCGGACGGCGAATTCGTGGTGATCGTCGGCCCCTCGGGCTGCGGCAAGTCCACCCTGCTGCGCATGGTGGCGGGGCTCGAGCCGATCACCGCGGGCGAGATCCGCATCGGCGATCGCGTGGTGAACGATCTCGAGCCCAAGGACAGGGACATCGCCATGGTGTTCCAGAA
>JAICPQ010000081.1 GCA_025929745.1 Burkholderiales bacterium
GAAGCGCCGCGTCGTTGTGGCAGTGGCCGCAGTTGCCGTGGAGATAACCGAGCGCCGGCGCTAGCTTCGCCTCAAGCTGTACCGCGCTGTAGCCGAGGATCGGTACCGCTGCGCCCTCGTGGCACGCGAGGCAATCGACGCGCGACGGAATGCCGCGCTCGGGAATTCCTTCTTCGGGCGCGAGCGTCGCGCGCGTGCCGGCGTCGTTCCACGCGTAGGTGAGATAGCTCCACGAGCCGTCGGCGAGGCGCTCGATCACGCGCGTCTCGACCGGTTTGCCGTCGCGGCTGAATTCCTTCCAGGCGCGCGTGCCGCGCGGGAACTCCCACGCGTCGGCGTCCGACTTGTCGATGGCGGTGCCGGCGGGAAGGTGCAGCCAACGGCGCTTCGACATGCCGTCGGTCCAGAGCGGATAGCGCGGCGTGAAGGCGATCGCGTCGGACGGCACGCGCGGCAGCTCCGCGTCCGCGGCGACCGCCACCGTGGCGATGAGGGCGAGCCCGAGGATGCGCGCGAACATGGGGCCGGATTCTGACCATTCACAAGCGCCGGATAAACCGCCAGAATCCGAAATCATCATTCGTCTCTGCCGAACAATGCGCGCCTCAGTAAAGAATCGAAGGCAGAAACGCGCCGTCCGGCGCGCGGTACTCGCCCATGGTCATCAGCGTCATCGGCTGAACGACGCGCAAGCCGCACTCAAGGCACCACCGAAAAAGCGCGGTGTTGCGGATCGGTACGAGGAAGCCGGGCCCCGAATAGGAATGCGCGGCCGCGATGAGCGCGATGAGGTCCGGCGTGGTTTCTGCGACGGCGTGGCCGAAGAATCCGATGTCGCTGGCGTATCCGGTGACGCGGCCGCCGCGCTCGACGACCGTCGCGTTGCCGAGCTCCAGCGCTCGCGCATAACCGTGCACGCGGCGGCTAAGCGCGTCTGCAAACGCGAGGTCGCTTTCGCGGGCGGAGCGCACTTCATAGCCGTCGATACGGGTGGCGAGCGCAGAGCCCTGCAGCACGGCGAGCGGCTCGCGGGCAACGAAGCCGAGCTTCGTGTAGAGCGAGAGCGAGCGCGTGTGATACGCCGCCTGCACCAGGCGCACCGATTTGAATCCTTTCTGCTCGGCGCATTCGAGCGCGCGCTGCATCAGGCGCCGGCCGATCGCGGCGTTCTGCAGCTCGGGATCCACTGTGATCGGGCCGATGCCTGCGACCGGGTCGGCCTCCCAGAGGAAGTTGCTGCCCGCGATGCGACCGTCCACCTCCGCGATGAGCGCGTGCACTCCCCGCCGCGAGAACAGCGCCTGGAGCAATCGGGTGGCGACCTCGCGCGAGGGGAAATCCGGGGCAAACCCGTGCTGCTCGGCGATCGTCTTAAAGGCGTCGTGGCAGATGCGCCCGGCGGCGGTCGCGTCGGCCGGGGTGGCGGTTCGAAGTTCGAGTGTCATGGCCGCGCACTGTATTGATGCGCACTTGCGAAATAAACGGCTGCAGAGAAAATTGATCCTTCAAGAAACCCGAAGAATCGTCATGGACCAGCTTTTTTGCATGCGCGTGTTCGCACGAGTGGTCGAGCACGGATCCTTCGCGCGCGCCGCCGAAGACCTCGAGATCGCGCCGCCCACCGCCACCGGCGCGCTGGCGCAGCTCGAAAAGCACCTCGGCGTGCGACTTCTTCACCGCACGACGCGGCGCCTTTCACTCACCGACGAAGGCCGCACGTTCTACCAGAGCTGCGTGCGCATGCTCGACGATCTCGCCGAGGCCGAGGAGGCGCTCTCGGGTGCGCACGCATCGCCACGCGGACGGCTGCGCGTAAGCACGCCGCATTCCTTCATCTACCAGGACTTCCTGCCCGCGCTGCCGCGCTTTCTCGAGCGCTATCCGCAGCTCGACGTTGAGCTCGTGCTCACCGATCGCGCGGTGAACCTGGTCGAGGAAGGTATCGACTGCGCCGTGCGAGCCGTGCAGGTGCCCGACGATTCCACGCTCGTCGCGCGGCGCATCGCGGAATGGAAGTGGCTCGCCTGCGCATCCCGCGAATATCTCGAGCGGCACGGCCGGCCGCAGAATCCGGAAGAGCTCGAGCACCACAACTGCATCCGCTTCGTCTCACCGTCCCATGGGCGCACGGCGGCCTGGAAGTTTCAGAAGGGCGCAACGGACGTCAGCTTCACGCCGCGCGGCAACCTCGGCGTCACCTCCGCCGAAGGCGCCGCCGCGGCCGCCGCTGTGGGAATCGGCATCGCGCAGGTCTCGCATGTGCTTGCGTTGCCGGGATTGCGTTCAGGCGCTCTCGAGCCGCTGCTCGTCGATTGGGCCGTCGCGGGCGCGCCGCTCCAGGTCGTGTATCCGAGCAACCGCTATCTCGGCGCGAAGGTAAGAGCGTTCACCGATTTCGTCGCCGAGATCTTTCCCGCCGATTTCTGGTGGTCGGAGGTGGAGCGATGGACCGCCTCCTGACGCTCGAAGTGTTCACCGCCGTGGTCGACAAGGGCAGCTTCGTCGCCGCGGCGCGCGCGCTCGACCTATCACCCGCCTCGGTGACCGAGCACATTCAGGAGCTCGAAAAGCGGCTGAAGACGAAGCTCTTGAATCGCACCACGCGGCGCATCGCGCTCACCGAGGAAGGCGCGGCGTACTTCGAGCACTGTAAGCAGGTGCTCGCGCGCATGGAAGAAGCCGATGCGATGCTCGCCGCGCAGCGCAGCTCGCCCAAGGGCACGCTGCGCGTGCAGGGTCCGCAGGTGCTGGTGAATGGAATCCTGCTGCCGCGCCTCTCTAAGTTCCTCGAGCGCTATGCCGAGCTCTCTGTCGAGTTCTCCATCTCGCCGGCGATGCCGGATCTCGTGCAACAGAGCCTCGACCTCGCGATTCTCATCAATCCGGATCCGAGTCCCGGGGTGATTTTCCGGCCGATCGGCTTGTGCGCGGTGCGCACCTTCGCTTCGCCCGCGTATCTACGCAAACACGGCAAGCCGAAGCATCCCGACGATCTTGCGAAGCACAGCGTGATCGGCGTGCGCACTTCGCCGGGGGTTTATCTCTCGAGCTTTCGCTTTCAGCAGGACGGCAAGATGATCTCGCGGACGTTCCCGAGCCGCGTCACCGTCGATCTCGGCGACGGCCCGGCGCTCGCGGCGCTCGCCGGCGTGGGCATCGGCCAGTCGTACAACTACGCGGTGGCCCACCACCTGGAGGAAGGAAGGCTCGTGCCGGTGCTCGATGACTGGAGCTGGAGCGGCCCGCCGCTCGGCGCCGTGCACCTGCCGAACCGATTCCTGTCGCCCAAGGTCCAGGTGTTCCTGGACTTCGTCAAGGAGTCGCTCGGCGCGAAGGTTTCACCCTATCGCGCCGATTGGGACAACCGCTAGCTCACGCCTCCGCCGTCGTCGGATCCATGATCGCGCGCACCTGCGAGATGCGGTTGGCGGGGAAGCCGCCGCATTTCGCGTGCTCCTCGATCAGCTTCGGCGACGGCGCGTTATACACGCAGTAGAGCTTGTCGTCCGACACGTAGGTCTCGACCCACTGGATTTTCGGGCCGAGTGTCTGCAGAACGCCGTTCGACTTCTGCGCCACTTCCCGCAGCTGCTCGCGCGTCATCTTCCCGGCGCCCGGAAGCTCGCGTTCAATCACGTACTTCGGCATGGCTCCACCTCCTCGTTTTGACATACCGCGGGTATGTAAATAGCATACCGTCGGTATGGAAGTCAAGGATCTGCGCATGGCGCAGGGCGCCGAGACGCAGAGGGCGCTGCGCCGCCAGGCGCGCAAGCTCTTCGCGCAAAAAGGCTACTCCGGCGCCAACACGAACGAGCTCGTGGAGCGCGCGCGCGTCACGAAGGGCGCGCTCTATCACCACTTCGCCAACAAGAAAGAGCTCTACCAGGCCGTGGTCGAGGATATGGAGCAGGAGCTCGTCGAGCGCATCGAAGCGGCCGGCGCCGGCCGCGCGCCGTGGGAACGGCTGTCCGCGATGTGCAGCGCGTACGTCGACGCATGCCGCGAGCCCGCGCTAGCGCGCATGCTGGTGCTGGAAGCGCCCGCGGTACTCGGCTGGAAAACCTGGTGCAACCTCGAGCAGCGATATGAGGTCGCTGCCTTCGCCCGTTGCCTTAAAGAGATCGACGGTTTGAACGAGCCTGCAGAGACGCTCGCGCAGGTGATCCTCGGCGCGCTCACCACCGGGGCGCGCGTCATCGCGACTGCTCCGGATCCCGAAGCGGCTCGAACGGAAGTGCAGCAGACCATCGACCGGCTGATCTGCGGCCTGCGCTCAACCGCCCGCTAGCTTCTTTTGCACGCGGGCGTCGAACTTCGCGACGTTCACAATGACGCGCTCGTGCGTGCCGTCGGCGATGAGCTCCCGCTCGTCGTGTGCCTCCAGCGCGAAGTAGACGGTCCTGCCCTCAACCCGCGCAACGCGCGCGCTCGCCGATACCTTCATCCCCACCGGCGTCGCGGCGATATGACGCACGTCGAGGCGCGTGCCGAGGCTCTGATAGCCGGCGGGTAGCAGATGCTCGATGGCACGCAGCGCCGCCGATTCGAACAAATTGATGACGACCGGCGTGGCGAGCACTTGCACCACACCGCTGCCGACATGGGCGGCGGTGTCCTTTCGATCCACAACGACCTCCAGCGTATGGCTCAACCCCGGACGCAGGTCCATGGGGCATCATACGAGACATGAACCCGCGGATCGTGATCCTGGGCTGCGGCTTTGGCGGCCTGTGGGCGGCGCAGGGGTTGCGCAAGGCGCGCGCCGACGTGACGGTGCTCGACCGCACCAATCACCATCTCTTTTCGCCGCTGCTCTACCAGGTCGCGACCGCCGGGCTATCGGCGCCGGCGATCGCCGCGCCGATCCGGCACATCCTCGCCGGCCAGCGCAACACGACTGTGCTGCTGGGCGAAGCGGACGCCGTCCTCACAGACGAGAAAGCCGTGCTGCTCGAGGACGGCTCGCGCCTGCCGTACGACTACCTCATCGTCGCGACCGGCGCGGCGCACAGCTACTTCGGCCATGACGAATGGGCGCCCTACGCGCCGGGGCTCAAGACACTTGAAGACGCGCTCGAGATCCGGCGGCGCATGCTGGTGGCTTACGAGCGCGCCGAGCGCGAGACCGACCCGGCGCGCCGCGCCGCCTGGCTCACCTTCGTCGTGATCGGCGGCGGGCCCACCGGCGTGGAACTCGCCGGCCAGTTCGCCGAGATCGCGCGCCACACGCTGCGCGGCGAGTTCCGGCGCATCGACCCGCACCGCGCGCGCGTGGTACTCGTGGAAGGCAGCGATCGCATCCTGCGCGCCTACCCGCCGGATCTTTCGGAGAAAGCGCAGCTTCAGCTCGAGCGGCTCGGCGTGACCACTTGGGTCGGCAGGATGGTCACGAACGTAGACGCTGACGGCGTGTCGCTCGGCGACGAGCGCGTCTCGGCGAAGACGGTGGTTTGGGCGGCCGGCGTGGCCGGGTCGCCGCTCGCGCGCTCCCTCGGCGTGCCCCTCGATCGCGCCGGGCGCGTGACGGTACAGCCCGACCTATCCCTCCCTGGCCATCCCGAGGTGTTCGTGATCGGCGATCTCGCGGCGATCGAAGGCGTTCCGGGCATCGCCCCCGCCGCGAAGCAGATGGGCGCGCTCACGGCGAAAAACATCGCGCGCGAGATACGCGGACACCAGCGGCTGCCCTTCCACTACCGTGACTACGGCCAGCTCGCCACCATCGGGCGCAACTCCGCGGTGGCGATGTTCGGAGCCTTCAAGCTCTCCGGCTACCCGGCGTGGATCGCCTGGCTGCTCGCGCACATCTACTTCCTCATCAACTTCCGCAACCGTATCGCCGTGATGCTCGACTGGGCGTGGTCGTACTGGACCTACGACCGCTACGCGCGCATCGTCATTAGCAACAAGGCGGTCACTTGACTTCGATGACCCCTTTCATGCTCGGGTGCAGCCCGCAGATGTAGTTGTACTCGCCGGGCTTGTCGATGGTGAGCGAAGCCTTCTGCCCGCGCAGGAACACTTCGGTGCGCGGTCCGTTCGCCACCGTGATCTGGTGCGGCGTGTCGTCGGAGTTGAAGAAGGTGAGCGCCTTGCCGGCCACTGCAGTGATTTTCGCGGGCAGGAAGGCGAACGACGCGATGTTGACGTCGCCGCCCCTGGGGGCGCCCTTCTTCACCAGGGTCTGACCTTCCTTCGGGAAGGTGCCGTTCAGCTTGGCGAGTGAGATGACGAAGTCCTGCTTCGCGTGCGGCAGGTGGCAGGTGAAGCAGGACTTGTTGTTTGCGTTGCCTTTGGGGTTGGGCTGGCCATCGGCGGTGAAGACGGCGTACTCCCACTCGCCGTTCCGCGGCCAGTCGGACGGATAGTCCGCGCCCCAGCCCTGCTCCTTCTGCATCACGGTGTGCGCGAGGATGTCCTTCTTGATGAAGCGGCCGTTAGGGTCCTTCAGCGGGTTGCCCTGCGCGTCCTGCTGGACGCTCCACTGCACGAGCGTGAGCACCGTGCCGTACGGAATCGGTTGTCCTTTCTTCACGGCCTCGACGGCGGAAGCCGGCGCATAGAGCTCCCGGTATTGCTTGTTATCGGGCCGGTCGAGCGTCTGGTAGAGCACCCCTCTCAGATAGTCGGACGGAAACTTGATCTTCTCGGGCCCGGCGAATACCGCGGTGCTGACCAGCACACCGCAGACGGCCAAAAGCGTCTTCGTCACGTGCATGTCTCCCAGGTTTTCATTGATATAACTGGTCTGCGCGAAGGAGCAGCGCCGGCGGCAATGGCAGGCCCAGCGTAGCGGCTGTCTTCGCGTTGATCGTAAGGTAGTGTCTCGTCGGTTGCTCGGCCGGCAATTCGCCCGGTTTAGCACCCTTGAATATCCTGTCTATGAATACGGCGGCGCGGCGAAAATCGTCCTCAATGCTCGATCCGTAGGCCATCAACCCGCCGTCGCGCGCCTGGAACCCATTCTCGTACATCGCCGGAATCCGTTGTGCGGCGGCAAACTCAATCACGCTCTTGCTATTCATGTTCGTGAGCGGATCGGAGATGAGAAACATCGCATGCGGTCGGCTGCGAGCTATCGCCTTGAAAGCGGCGTCGAACTCCTCCGCGCGCCGCACCCCGATCGCCTGCACCTCCACCTTGAGGATACGCGCCGCCTTCTCAATTTCCTGTGAGCGCAGCGTCATGCCAGCGTCCGCGGCGTTCCACAATACTGCGATGACGCTCGCGTTCGGCACGGCCTCTTTCAAGAGCTCCATGCGCTTCGCGCTCAGCTGGACGAGCTCATCGGTCATGCCGGTAACGTTCCCGCCGGGACGCGCCAGGCTGGAGATCCAACCGGTGGCGACGGCGTCTCCGGCGGCGCGCGCCATCACGATAGGAATCGTCGAACTTGCCCGCTTCGCCGCCGCGGTGGCAGGTCCTCCGAGAGTGGCGATGACGTCCACTTTCAGCCCGACGAGTTCCTGCGCCAGGCCGGGCAGGCGTTCGGCATCGCCATCCGCAAAGCGCGCTTGATAGCTGATGTTCTTCCCCTCGACATAGCCAAGCCCGCCTAGCGCGTCGCGAAACAATTTCGGTGCATTGCCATCGGGCGTACGAGCCGCACCTGAAAGCAAGCCGACACGGAACACCTTCTTGTCCTGCACCTGAGCAAACGCGAGGCACGTCCACGCCGCCAAAGTGGCCAGGATTGAAAGCAGGCAGCGACGCAGGATTGGCATCCGTCTGTCTGCTTTCATGACTCCTCCCAAAGCCAGGCCGCGCCGCGCACTCCGCTCGAATCGCCGTGGACCGGCGGCGCGAGCCGGGTGGCCACGTGATCGGAAAAGACATACCGCGTCCATAGGCGCGGCACCTCAGTGTACAGCGCGGCGAGCTTCGACATTCCGCCGCCGAGCACGATCACGTCCGGGTCGAGCAGGTTGATTACGCTGGCGAGCGCGCGCGCGAGCCGCTCCTGGTAGCGCGCCATTGTTTTTGCATCCAAAACCGCGTCCTCGGGCGCGACGCGGCGGCCGGTCGCGCTTTCGTGGTCGCGCGCGAGCCCGGGCCCCGACAAATAGGTCTCGATGCAGCCTGCACGCCCGCAATAGCACGGCGGAAGCGGCAGGTCCTCGGTCTCCGGCAGCGGAAGCGGGTTATGGCCCCACTCGCCCGCAATGGCGTTCGCGCCGGTGAGCACGCGTCCGTTGACCACGATGCCGCCGCCGACGCCGGTGCCCAAGATGACGCCGAACACCACCTGCGCGCCCTTGCCCGCGCCATCGCTCGCCTCCGAGAGCGCGAAGCAGTTCGCGTCGTTCTCCAGACGAACCTCGCGACCGAGCGCCTTTTCCAGGTCCTGCTTGAGCGGTTTTCCATTGAGCCAGGTCGAGTTCGCGTTCTTCACTAGACCCGTGACCTGCGAAAGCGCGCCCGGCATGCCGATGCCGACTGAACCGTCGCCCGCTTCGCGTACGAGCGCGGCGACGGTCTCAATCGTCTTTTGATAGTGGCCGCGCGGCGTAGTCACGCGCTTGCGAAAAACCTCGCGGCCGCGCTGATCAAGGGCGATGGTCTCAATCTTCGTACCACCGATGTCAATCCCGATTCGTAACCCCATGACTTAGAGCGCCGACTGCTTACGGATGCATACTTTGATCTACGCCGCGTTCTCCGCGTCCAAGGATTCGGTTGCCAACCTGGGCTTCGTCATCTTCGGGGGTGATTGGCACTATCCATTTTCATCATCGAGAAAATTAGCCGCGCCTTAAAGCCAGACTGTAATCGAGTTCTATCGTGCGTTCGCAACATGGCGCCGTGACGGCGCAGACGTCGCGCGCCAACCCATGAATCACGCTTTACGCTACGCTTCGGCGTCCGGAGAGACCATGCTCTTAGCAAGACGCAGGCAACTCCTCATAGCCGCAGGTGCTCTTACGTTGATGCCGAGTGCGGGGATCGCGCAGCGCAAATTAGCAAAAGTAGGCTGGCTGGGATGGGTAGGCGGTCGACCCTCGCCGGACTCCATTCCCTTCGAGAGCTTTCGTGCAGGACTGCGCGACCTGGGATGGCACGAAGGGTCCGACCTGGTCATCGAACGCCGCAGCGGCGACCGAGCCAACTCCGCTGCGCTGGCGAGAGAACTGGTGGACCTTGGTGTAAACGTTATCGTCGCGCAGGGCCCGATGGTGTTCGGAGCGCGTGCCGCGGTCGGCTCGCTCCCGGTGTTATTTAGCATTAACGGCGATCCAGTTGGTGCGAAGCTCGTGACGACCCTCGCCCGCCCAGGCGGTATGCTGACCGGCGTCACTGCGCTCAGCGCTGAGCTCTCAGCGAAGCGCCTGGAGTTTCTCAGGGAGCTCGTCCCGCACGCAACGCGCGTCGCGGCCATCGCCAATCAGGCGCACGCCGGCGTTGAAGTAGAGTTCGAGGCGACGCAGGCAGGCGCGCGGCGGCTGGGCCTGAGCGTGAAATGGTTCCCGGTTTACTCCGCGCGCGATTTCGACGGAGCGTTTGAAGCCATGGCCGCCGAAGGATTCCAAGCTGTCATCGCCGTTCCAGACACGCTTATCAACCTGCAGGCCGGCGCGATCGCCCAATTCGCCGCCCGCCGGCGGGTGCCCGCTATTTCCGGCTGGGGAGAGTTCGCCGAGGCTGGGAATGTCCTGAGCTACGGCCCGAGCCTCCAGGGATTTTATCGGCATATCGCCGCGTACGCGGATAAGGTCCTCAAGGGGGCAAGCCCAGGTGAACTGCCTGTCGAGAGACCAAAAGACCTCGAGCTCGTTATCAACGTCACGGCGGCGAAGGCATCCGGCATCGGCATCCCACACACGCTCTCGCTACGCGCCAGCCGGGTTATCTAATAGAAGCTGAGAAGCGCTTCGGTAATTAATAGGTGCGCCAAGCGGGTCGGCGAGGCGGATGAAAACCTATTCAGATTCCCGTGGCTCGCTTGGCCGCTACAGCGCCTGGCGTATTGATGGGGAAAATAAGGTCCCGGCTGCCGCGTACGATCTCCGCAGCGAGCGTACCGAATTTGTCAGCACGCTCTTCCGAGTAGCGCCAATCCTTCCGGAACCGAAGAAGCACTGCCGATGTGACGCGCGCAGCGCGACGAAAAAGCCGACCCCGCAAGCACCAAAGCGAGCTATGCGATGCTCAGCTGCAAAAACCGAGGATGCGCTCTTCCGAAGAGCAGGATTTCGGCTTCGCCGGCTGCGACTGCCCGGCAATGCAGGCGCGCAGCTCGCGCGCGACCGGCGGATAGTAAGTCCAGCCCTTGTTGAGGTTGGGGAGCGCGAGCTCGACCTCTTTCCACTTCGGATGCCCCTTCGC
>JAICPQ010000180.1 GCA_025929745.1 Burkholderiales bacterium
AAGAACTCGAACGCATGGGGCCGAAATCGGCGGCGAACCTCGTAGCGGAGCTTGAACGCTCGCGCCATACGACGCTCGAGCGCCTGATCTACGCGCTCGGGATCCGCAATGTCGGCGAAAGCACCGCGCGGGATCTCGCCCGGCATTTCGGCGACCTCGCGCCGCTCCTGCGCGCGAGCGAGGAAGAGCTCCTGCAGGTCATGGACGTGGGCCCGGTGGTCGCGCGCTCGATCCGGCAGTTTTTCGACGAGGAGCACAACCGGCAGGTCATCCACGATCTCGTAAAGCGCGGGGTACGCTGGGAAAAGGCGGCGCCAATGTCCAAGCCCGCCGGCGCGGTGCGCAGTTTCGTGCTCACCGGGACGCTCTCGGGCATGACGCGCGATGAGGCGCGCGCAGCCATCGAATCCAAGGGGCACAAAGTGGCGGGGTCCGTGTCGAAAAAAACCGATTACGTGGTCGCGGGCGACGACGCCGGCTCTAAGCTCGACCGTGCACGCGCGCTCGGCGTGAAGGTATTAGGGGAGAAAGAATTCATCGAAATGCTGCAAAATCTCTAATTCCATGCACGCGAAGCTCAGAAAAGCGGTGTTCCCGGTGGCCGGCCTGGGCAGCCGCTTTCTCCCCGTGACGAAGGCGAGCCCGAAGGAGATGCTGCCGATCGTCGACAAGCCGCTCATCCAGTATGCGGTGGAAGAGGCGGCGGCGGCCGGCATCACCGAGATGATCTTCGTCACCGGCCGCAACAAGCGTGCGATCGAGGACCACTTCGACAAGGCTTACGAGCTCGAAACGGAGCTCGAGCGCAAGAACAAGGATGTGCTGCTCGACATGGTGCGCTCGGTGCTCCCGGAAGGCGTGCGCTGCATCTACATCCGTCAGGCCGAGCCGCTCGGCCTCGGCCACGCGGTGCTCTGCGCGCAGCCGGTGGTTGGGGACGATCCCTTCGCGGTGCTCCTCGCCGACGACCTCATCGATGCGCAGCCGCCGGCCCTGTGCCGCATGGCGGAGATCTTCGCGCAGACTGGCTCTTCGCTCCTCGGCGTGGAGGAGGTGCCGAAAAGCCAGACGCAGAACTACGGCATCGTCACCATCGACCGCATGGACGATGATACGGCGCGCATCCACAGTATCGTGGAGAAGCCGAAGCCTGCCGACGCGCCGTCGAACCTCGGCGTCATCGGGCGCTACGTGCTCACGCCGCGCATCTTCCAGTTGCTGACCGAGGTCGTGCCGGGCGCGGGCGGCGAGATCCAGCTCACCGACGCGATCTCCGCGCTGCTCGCGCACGAGCGCGTGCTCGCCGTGCGCTTGCCTGGACGGCGCTACGACTGCGGCTCGAAGATCGGCTACCTGCAGGCGACGTTCGAGTACGGTCTGCGTCACCCCGAGACCGGCGATGCATTCGCGCGCTACCTGAAAACGCGCAATGCCTGACGTCCAGGCGGCCTGGCGCTTCCTCGAAAGCTCCGACCCCGTGGCCAGCGCGCAGGAGGTGCAGGCCGCGATACGGCGCCTTGCCGGCGAGATCGAGAGCGCGCTCGGCGAGCGTTACCCGCTCGTGCTCGCGGTCATGGGCGGCGCCGTGGTTTTCGCCGGGCAGATCCTGCCGCTCCTGCGTTTTCCTCTGGATTTCGACTACGTGCATGCCTCGCGCTATGGCGCAGCGACCAGCGGCTCCGCGATCCAGTGGCGCGTGCGTCCGCCGGACCTCGTGAAGGGGCGCGCCGTGCTTGTGCTTGACGACATCCTCGACCATGGCGAGACCATGGCGGCGATCCGCGGGGGCCTCCTGCAGCTCGGCGCGGCGAGCGTGCATAGCGCGGTGCTGGTGGAGAAGAAGCTCGACATCAAGAAGCCGGCCAGCGCCGATTTCGTTGGCCTGCGAATCCCGGACCGCTTCGTCTTCGGCTGCGGCATGGACGCGAAAGGGTACTGGCGCAACCTGCCCGAAATCCGGGCCATGAAGGAATAGATGCTCGCCATCATCGGCGGTAGCGGCCTCACCAAGCTCGCCAATCTCGAAGTCAGCCGACGCCTCGCGGCGCGCACGCCCTACGGTGACCCTTCGGGCGCGATCACGTGCGGCAAGATCGGCCAGAGCGACGTGCTGTTCCTCGCGCGCCATGGCTATGGGCACACCATCCCGCCGCACGAGGTGAACTACCGCGCGAACCTCTGGGCGCTCAAGGACGCCGGCGCAGACAGCGTCGTATCGGTCGCCTCGGTGGGCGGCATCCGCAACGACATCTGGCCCGGGGCGATTCTGCTTCCGCACCAGGTGATCGATTACACCTGGGGGCGCCCGTCGACCTTCTTCGAAGGACCGGGGGCCCCGGTCAACCACATCGACTGTACCGAGACGTACTCGCGCGTGATGCGGGCGCGCCTGCTCAATGCGGCGGCCGCCGCGGGCGAGCGGGTGACCGACGGCGGCGTGTACGCCGCGACGCAGGGGCCGCGGCTCGAAACCGCGGCCGAGATCCACCGGCTCGAGCGCGACGGCGCCGATATCGTCGGCATGACCGGCATGCCGGAAGCCGCGCTGGCGCGCGAAATCGGTATGGAATACGCGGCGCTCACGGTAGTCGCCAACTACGCCGCCGGCCGCGGCGACAGCGAGCACGCGGTCCCGCTCGACAAGATCGGCGCGGTGCTCGAGGAAGCGATGGGCCGGGTACGGCGCATCATCGAGAAGCTCTGCGAGCAATGATCCGTCCGGTCCTGCGCATGGGCGACCCGCGGTTGTGGCAGAAATCGCGGCCGGTGGAAAACTTCGGCGACTTGAAAGGGCTCCTCGTGGACATGCGCGACACGATGGCCCACCTGAACGGCGCCGGCCTCGCCGCGCCGCAGATCGGCGTTCCGCTGCGCGTGGTCATTTTCGGCGTGACGGCCAACCCGCGCTATCCCGACATCGAGCCGGTTCCCGACACCGTGCTCATCAACCCGGTGCTCACGCCGCTGTCGGACGAAATGGAGGAGGGCTGGGAGGGCTGCCTTTCCGTGCCCGGCATGCGGGGCTGGGTTCCTCGCTACAGAAGATTGATGTATTCCGGTTTGGACGAGCACGGCTCGAAGTTCGAAAGAACCGTCGACGGCTTCCACGCCCGCGTGGTGCAGCACGAGGTCGACCATCTCGACGGCGTGCTTTACCCGATGCGCATCCGCGACCTCACCAAGTTCGGCTTCAACGAGGAGCTTTTCCCAGGCGCGAGCCTGCCGCCGGAGGATTAGGGTGGTCTACAAGGACCGCGGCGGGAAAGTACGCCTGGATGACATCTCGACCGAGCCGCCGAAGGCAATCACGAAGGAGAAGGCCAGGAAGCGCTTCGAGACCCTCGGGCAGGAGCTGTTCGAGCTGCAGGACGCGCTCTGGGGCGCGAAGCTGAACAGCGTGCTCGTGGTGCTGCAGGGCCGCGACTCCGCGGGCAAGGACGGCACCATCAAGCACGTCGCAGGCTGCCTCAACCCGCGCGGCGTGAGCGTGACGTCGTTCGGCGTGCCGACCGCGGAAGAGCGCGAGCACGACTTCCTGTGGCGGGTGCACCGCCATGCGCCGCGCCTGGGCGAGTTCGCGCTCTTCAACCGCTCGCACTACGAGGACGTGCTTGTGGTCCGCGTGCACAAGCTCGCGCCGAAAGCGCTGTGGAAAGAGCGCTACGGCCATATCGCCGACTTCGAAGAGCTGCTCGCCGAGCACGGCACGATCGTGCTCAAGTACTTCCTGCACATCAGCCGCGAGGAGCAGGAAGAGCGCCTGCTGGAGCGCGAGCACGCGGTCGGCACGGCGTGGAAGCTGAATGCCAACGACTGGAAGGAGCGCAGCCGTTGGGACGAGTACACCGAAGCCTACGAGGACGCGATCTCGAAGACGGCCGCGCCGCATGCCCCGTGGATCGTCGTGCCGGCGGACAAGAAGTGGTATCGCAACCTGGCGGTTGCAGAATCGATCTGCGACGCCCTGCGCGGCCGTTGCGCAGCGTGGAAAACCGCTCTGAAGGAGGTCGGCCGCAAGCGCCAAGCGGAGCTTGCGGCTCTGCGCGCGAAGAGGTGATCAGCGTGATGCGCCGGCCGCGGCGCGTGGCTCGTCGATGCCCAGCCGCGCGAGCGTGCGCGGATTCAGCTCGCCGGTGACGGCGATCTGTTCGGACCTCTGGAACGCCCGCAGTGCGCTGCGCGTGCTCTCGCCCATAGTTCCGTCAGCGGCGCCGGCTTTGTAGCCGCGTGCGTTGAGCGTCGCCTGCGCCTTGCGGATCGTCGCCGCGCCGTACTTCGGCGAGCCCTCTGCTTTCTGCACGCCGAGCGCCGTCAGGGTCGGCTTGTCCAGCTTGCCGGTCGGCGGCAGCTTTTCCGCGCGCTGGAAGTTGACCAGCGCCGCCTGCGTTTGCGGGCCCATGCGTCCGTCGACGCCGCCAGTACGGAAACCGCGGTCTTTGAGCGTTTTTTGCACCTGGCGCACGGTGTTCGAATCGACGTACAAGGCGTCGGCCGCAGACGCGGATGTAAAGCCTGCAGCGGCGATCGCCGCGGTGAGCAGTGAAAAGACGACTTTCATGACGAGCTCCTAATCGAATGGCTAAACGCAGCCATTGCAAGGCTCGTTCCGGCTATTGCGGCGCAATAGGTCTGCCCGTCTACGCGGCGGCGCGCTCCAGGGTGAGTTCGGCGAGCAGGTCCTGCTCGAGCTGAAGCACGGTCTTCGAATCGGCGAGCGCGGGCCCCGAAATCAGGAAGACGTCCTCGGCGCGATCGCCGAGCGTATTGACGCGTGCGGTCTGCAGGTTGAGGTGATAGCGCGAGAGGATGCGCGCCACGCCGTAGAGCAGGCCCGGGCGGTCCGCGGCGACGATGGAGAGCACATGGTACGCGCCGCGCTCGTCGGGCCGCACGTCGACGCGCGGTGAAATGGGGAAATGACGCACGCGGCGCGACAGGCGGCCGCCGCGCGGCGCGCCGAGCGGCGCATCGGAGGCGAGATCGGCGGCGAGGTCTTTCTCGATCATCGCGATGCGCTCGAGGTAGTGCGCGTCGCGTCCCTGACCCATGACAACGAAAGTATCGAGCGCGTAGCCCGAGCGCGTCGTGTGCACCTTGGCCTCCGCGATGCTGAAGCCGGCGCGCTCGAAGTAGCCGCAGATACGTGCGAAAAGCGCCTCGCGGTCGCGCGTGTAGACCATCACCTGCAAGCCCTCGCCGAAGGGCGCAAGGCGCGCCTTGACGACCGGCTTCGCGCCGTCGACGCGGTAATGGAGGTTGCGTGTGTGCCAGGCGATCTCCTGGGCGTCGTGGCGCAGGAAGTACGCGGTGTCGAGGCTCGCCCACAGCCTGTCCTTCACGCCGTCGGAAAGCGCGTAAAGGCGAAGTAGCCGGGCGGCTTCTCCCTGTTTCTCGGCGAGCGCGGCGTCGCGGGCGAGCGGCTCGCCGGTGAGCGTTCGGCGGGTCGCGCGGAACAGGTCCTCGAGGAGCTTGCCCTTCCAGGCGTTCCAGACCTTGGGGCTCGTGCCGCGCACGTCGGCCACGGTGAAGAGATAGAGCGCCACCAGGCGCCGTTCGGTGCCGACGAGCTCGGCGAAGCCGCGCACCACCTCGGGATCGTAGACATCCCGCTTCTGCGCCACATGCGACATGGAGAGGTGCCGCTCCACCAGGAACTCGACGAGCTCGGTGTCTTCAGCGGAGAGGCCGTGGCGCTTCGCGAACGCGCGCACGTCGGCCGCGCCGAGCTCGGAGTGGTCGCCG
>JAICPQ010000201.1 GCA_025929745.1 Burkholderiales bacterium
GAGATCGCGCTGCGCATCCAACGGGCGTGCCGCGAGCTGGGCATCCGCACGGTCGTCGTGCACTCGGAGGCCGACACCGAGGCGAAATACGTGAAGCTGGCCGACGAGTCGGTGTGCATCGGCCCGCCGCCGGCGGCGGCGAGCTATCTCAACATCCCGGCCATCATCAGTGCCGCCGAGGTCACCGATGCCGAAGCGATCCACCCCGGCTACGGTTTTCTTTCGGAGAACGCCGACTTCGCCGAGAAGGTCGAGCGCTCGGGCTTCGTGTTCATCGGCCCGCGTCCGGAGAACATCCGTCTCATGGGCGACAAGGTGAGCGCCAAGGCCGCGATGATGAAGGCGGGCGTGCCGACGGTGCCCGGCTCCGAAGGTGCGCTCCCCGAGGATCCGAAGGAGATCGTGCGCATCGCGCGCAAAGTGGGTTACCCGGTAATCATCAAGGCCGCGGGCGGCGGGGGCGGGCGCGGCATGCGCGTGGTGCACACCGAAGCCGCGCTCATCAACGCCGTGACGATGACGCGCACCGAGGCGCAGGCCGCGTTCGCAAATCCGATGGTGTATCTCGAGCGCTACCTGGAGCAGCCGCGCCATATCGAGATCCAGGTGCTGGCCGATGCGCATAAGAACGCCGTGCATCTTTTCGAGCGCGACTGCTCGCTGCAGCGTCGCCACCAAAAGGTGCTCGAGGAAGCGCCGGCGACGGAACTGCCGGAAAAGCTGCGCGACAAGATCGGCGAGCGCTGCGTCGACGCGTGCCGGCGCATCGGCTACCGTGGCGCCGGGACGTTCGAGTTCCTTTACCAGGGCGGCGAGTTCTTCTTCATCGAGATGAATACCCGCATCCAGGTGGAGCACCCGGTCACCGAAATGATCACCGGGGTCGATCTCGTGCAGGAGCAGATCCATGTCGCCGCGGGCGAGAAGTTGCGCCTGCGACAGAAGGACCTCGCGGTGCGCGGTCATGCCATCGAGTGCCGCATCAATGCGGAAGACCCTTATCGCTTCACGCCTTCCCCGGGCAGGATCACCTCGTACCACCCGCCCGGCGGCCCGGGGATCCGCGTCGACTCGCACGTCTACCAGGGCTACACCGTGCCGCCGAACTACGACTCCATGGTCGGGAAAGTGATCGCGTACGGTGTCACGCGCGAGCAGGCGCTCGGGCGCATGCGCATCGCGCTTTCGGAAATGGTGGTGGAAGGCATCCAGACGAACATTCCTCTGCACCGGGACCTTCTGAACGATACTCGCTTCCTGCGCGGCGGCGTCTCCATCCACTATCTGGAGCACAAGCTCGCACAGGAGGACCGGGAAAAGAAAAAGAAGTAATGCCTTGGCTCGCGCTCACGGTCGAGCTCGAAGGCTCGGCGGCCGAGCCATTCAGCGATGCGCTGCTCGAGGCGGGCGCACATTCGGTATGGATCGAAGCGGCCGGGCTGTGCGCGCTTATCGACGGCGATGCCGAGCCGGCGCGTATCGTCGCCGCGGCCGCGGGCGCGCTTGGCATCCCAGCGCCTGCGTTCAGCATGGCGCGCGTAGCCGATGAAGACTGGGTGCGCAAAAGCCAGGCGCACTTCGCGCCGCTCGCGGTCGGGCAGCGTCTGTGGGTCGGGGCGAGCTGGCACCGACCGGAGCCAGGGCGGGTGGCGGTGTGCATCGATCCCGGGCTCGCCTTCGGCACGGGCAGCCATCCGAGCACGCGGCTCGTGCTGCGCTTTCTCGAGCGGGAAATGAGCGGTGGCGAGCGCGTTCTCGATTACGGCTGCGGCTCGGGCATCCTGGCGATCGCCGCGGCGAAGCTTGGCGCAATGCACGTCGACGCGGTTGACGTCGACCCGGAGGCGGTGGCCACTACGCGGCGGAACGCGCATCTAAACGGCGTGCGACTTCACATTGCGCTCGCGGACGCGCTCGCCGCAGCGCATTACGATATCGTCGTGGCGAACATCCTCGCTCAGCCCCTCATCGTGCTCGCCCCGCTCCTCGCGCCGCGCGCCGCGCAGCTTGCGTTGTGCGGAATCCTCGAAACGCAGGCCGAGGAGGTCATGCAGGCTTACGCGCGCTGGCTGCCGATGCGCGTGGCGGCACGCGAGGAGGGCTGGGCGCTTCTCACGGGCCGGCGCACATGAGCCTCGTCACGCGTTGCCCGGCGTGCGGCACCGCCTTCCGCGTGCAGCGCGAGCAGCTCACCGCCCATTTCGGCACGGTGCGTTGCGGCAAGTGCGGCAGCGCGTTCAACGGCGTGACGGCACTCGTGGGCCCTGCTGCGCGCAGCGAGGCGCCGGTGCCCGAGTTTCTGGAGGACCCGCCATCGCGTGGGTCCGCTTGGCTTTGGCCGCTGCTCAGCGTGGCGGCCCTCGTGGCGCTCGTCGCGCAACTCCACTTCGCGCGCAGCGAGATCATCGCGTGGGTGCCGCAGCTGCGGCCGGCATTCGAAGCCGTGTGCCGGCTTGCCGGCTGCGCGGTGCCGCTGCCGCGGCGCCCGGAGCTGATTCGGATCGTATCCTCCGACATGCATAACGACCCGCCCCGGCGGTTGTTCGTGCTGAACGCGCTGCTGCACAACTTCGCGCGCTTTCCACAGCAGTACCCGGATCTCGAATTGACGCTGACCGACGCGGGCAAGCCGCTCACGCGACGAGTGCTGCGCCCGGTGGAGTACCTCGAGAGCCGGGCGATGAGAAACGGGCTGGACGCCGGCGCGGAGGAAGCGCTGCGCGTACACGTCGACGCGACGGGCGTCCCCGCGAGCGGCTATGAGCTGTGCATCTATCCACACGAATGCCTGAAATCAGCCAAGCAATGAAGAAGATCCTCGTCACCGGCTCTGTCGCCTACGACACCATCATGGTCTTTCCGGATCGCTTCCGGAATCACCTGCTCCCCGACCAGCTGCACATCCTCAACGTCTGCTTCCTCACGCCGGAGATCCGCCGCGAATTCGGCGGCACCGCCGGCAACATCGCGTACAACCTGAAGCTGCTTGGCGACGATCCGCTTGTCATGGCGACGGTCGGTGAGGATATCCAGCCCTATCTCGAGCGCTTCGAGGAGCTCGGCATCGGCACGCGCTTATTTACGCGCGTCGCCGGTCAGTTTACGGCGCAGGGGTTTATCACCACGGACCTCGACGACAACCAGATCACCGCGTTCCATCCGGGTGCGATGAACCACTCGCACAAGAACCATATCGGGTGCGAGCTTGGCGCCGGCCTCGCTATTGTTTCGCCGGACGGCAAAGAAGGCATGGTGCAGCATGCGCGCGAATGTGCCGCGGCCGGGGTGCCGTTCATGTTCGACCCGGGGCAGGGGCTGCCGATGTTTTCGGGCGCGGAGATTGCCGAGTTCATACGCCTCGCCGACTACGTCGCGGTGAACGACTACGAGGGAAAGATGCTGGAAGAGAAGACCGGGCGCAAGCTGGAAGCGCTCGCGCGCGAGGTGAAGGCGCTGGTCTGCACGCTTGGCGCGAAAGGCTCGATCATCTTCGCCGCGGGCGAGCGCCACGACATCCCGAGCGTTCCCGCCGAGCGTGTGCTCGACCCCACGGGTTGCGGCGACGCTTACCGCGCAGGGCTGCTCTACGCCATCGCCCGCGGCTGGGATTGGCCGAGCACGGGGCGACTGGGCGCGGTCATGGGCGCGCTGAAGATCACGCAGCGCGGCGCGCAGAACCACGCCGCGACGAAAGACGAGGTCGAGGCCCGTTTCCGCCAGGCCTTCGGCTTCTCACCCTGGAAGAGCTGAGCGCAGCCGCGCGGCGTAATCCTCGAGCTTCTCGCGCGGCGGATTCTTCACTGGCCAGGTGAGCGCCATGCCGTCCGCCTCGTAACGCGGCACGAGATGTACGTGGTAATGGAAAACCGTCTGGCCGGCGGCCTTGCCGTTCGCCTGATAGACCGAGAGGCCCTGCGGCGCGAATGCCGAGCGGATTGCGCGCGCGACGCGCAGTGTGGCGCCAGCGATGCCGGCCGCCTGCGCGGCTTCGAGGCCGAACAGATTCTCGACATGCGCCTTCGCCGCGACGAGGACATGGCCGGGATTGACCTGACCGAGGTCCATGAAGGCAAGAGCGTGCTCGTCCTCGTGCACCACGCTCGCCGGAATCTGTCGCGCCACGATCCTGCAGAACACGCATTCGCTCATCTCTAGCCTCCGGGGTGCTGGTAGCCCGTACAGCGTACCTGATAGAGCGCGCGGTCCTCGAGCCTGAGGGCGCTCAGCGCGCCGCCCCATACGCACCCGCTATCGAGCCCGACGAGCTTCGGCCGCACGACGAGGCCAAGCTGCGACCAGTGACCAACGAGGAGGGTGCGCTCATCCGGAACGCGCGCGTCGAACCAGCGCTGGTACCCAAGTCGCGGCTGCGTACCTTTGCCGCCGACTTCGATGCGTCCGCCGCGATCGCAGAATCGCATGCGCGTCATCGCGTTCACGATGATGCGCAGCCGATCCCAGCCCGCGAGGCGCTCGTCCCAGCGCTCCGGCCTTGCGCCGTACATGTGCCGAAGAAAATCCCGGTACCGTGGGCCGGCGAGCGCGCGCGCCACTTCGGCGCCGAGTTCGCGCGCTCGTTCGATGCTCCACTGCGGAACCAGGCCGGCGTGCCCCATGGCGTACTCGCCTTCGACATGCACCATCGGGCGCAGCCGCAGCCACGCCAAGAGCTCGTCCGCGTCAGGCGCCGCGAGCACATCGGCGAAGGTGTCGTCTTCGCGCGCGCGTTCGATGCCCGCATGCTGCGCAACCAGGTGCAGGTCGTGGTTGCCAAGCACCACGGCGGCCCGCTCGCCGAGCGCGCGCACAAAGCGCAACACCTCGAGCGACCGGGGCCCGCGGTTCACAAGGTCGCCCACGAACCACAGCCGATCGTTGCTCGAGAAGCGGATCTCGCCGAGCAGCCGCTCGAGCTCTTCAAAACACCCCTGCACGTCGCCGATCGCGTAGGTTGCCATCGGCGTCGAATGTGCCCGCAGAGAGCGCGCGACGCAAATTATTTAGAAGCTTGCGTCGAGACGCCGGTACTGAATCGCCTCCGCGACATGCTCTGCGGCGATGGTCGCCTTGCCGGCGAGATCGGCGA
>JAICPQ010000302.1 GCA_025929745.1 Burkholderiales bacterium
CATCGCTTTTCCGAACCGGCTGCGCTCGAGGAAGTGGTACGCCGCCGCGGCAAGTGCGGCAACCGCAATGGCGAGCAGCGCGACGCCGCGCTCGCCGAGAGTCGAAGGAATGCCCATGATCCCGTTCTGCCCGCCCGTCAAACCGCGCCACTCCACCGCGGCGTGCTCTACGATGAAGCCAAAGGCGATGGTCACCATCGCGAGATAGGGACCGCGCACGCGCACCGCCGGGAGCGCTAGCAACGCACCGGTTACCGTCGCGACGAGCGCCGCGACCGGCAACGCCGCCCACAGGCTCCACTTCGCCGTCACGGTGAGGATGGCGACGGTGTACGCCCCAAGCGCATAGAAGCCGACATGGCCGAAGGACACCTGGCCCGAGAGTCCGAGCAGGACGTTCAAGCCGACGCCCACGATCGCGGTGAGCGCGAGCGTGGCCATGATGAACACGTAGTAGCTGTTCGCCTGCCAGGTGAACGCCGCCGCGGCGATAAACACCGCTGCGTAAAGCGCGAGCCTCATACTTTTTTCACCTCGGCACGGCCGAAGAGACCGTTGGGGCGAAGCGCCAGGACGAGGATGACGAGCGCGAAGCTCAAGATCTGCGTGTACGCAGAGCCGAGGAGCGACGTGATCATCGCCTCGGTAATACCGAAGATGAGCCCCGCCAGCATCACGCCCCACGCGCTCGTGATGCCGCCGAGGATGGCCACGGCAAACGCCTTCAGTCCGAAGAGCGTGCCCATGTCCGAATGCACGTTGAAGAGCGGCGCGATCATCATGCCGGCCGCGCCGGCGAAAAGCGTCGACGCGGCATAGGCGGCGGAAACGACGAGCGTTATGTTGATGCCCATGAGGCGCGCGGCGTCCGGGTTCTGCACAACCGCGAGCATCGCTTTGCCGGTCTGAGTCTTTCGCGAGAAGAAGTACAAGCCGGCGGCGAGCGTGAAGCCCACGACCGGAATGGCGATCTGCAGCCATGGCACGTTGATGCCGGCGATCTGCACCCCGCCCTGGAAGACGTTGAAGCCGCGCGGTTCCTTGCCGAATGTGAAGAGCACGGTGTTGTCGGCGACAATGCCGAGCGCTACCGTGGCCATCAGCCAGGCGCTCGAGCCGCGGCTTGCGAACGGCCGCACTGCGATGAGCTCCACGATTACGCCGTAGATCGCGCACAGCGCGAGCGCGAGGAGCACCGCCGGCACGAACGGCCAGCCGAAGGTGACCGCGAACGTGTACGCGAACACCGCGCCGAGCATCATCGAGCTGCCCTGCGCGAAGTTGACCGTGCTCGACACCGCGTAGGTGACGTAGAAGCCGAGCGCGAGCAGCCCGTACATGGAGCCGAGCGCGATGCCGGTGATGAGCGCGGTGACGAACATAAAAAAGGCCGCCCACGGCGGCCTTTTCTTCTCCCTGCGTCGCCTTACTTCTTCATGCCGACGGGCAGGATCTGATTATCGATGAACTGCGTCCAGACGTAATCGTTCTCGTTCACCGCGTCATGGTTGTCCGGCGTAAATGGCTTGTTGTAGGTCTTGATCAGGCCTTCGTAGCGGCCGATCTTGTAGAAACCCTCGCGCACCTTCGGGCCCTCGGTCGAGCCGGCGTTCTGGATCGCAGCCGCGGTCAGCATCATCGCGTCGTAGGCGTTCGCCACGCC
>JAICPQ010000250.1 GCA_025929745.1 Burkholderiales bacterium
CTCGGCCGCATCGTGCTTGCCCTGCTGGCCTTCAGGCGCAAGCGCGACGAAGAAGCGCGCGTCGAAGCGCCGCGAGCGTCCCGGCGCCGTAATCCAGTGCCCGAAGTAGGCGAGATCGCCGGCCGGGAGGTACAGGTCTTCGCTTTCGAGCAAGTTTCGGAACGGCTTCGTGCGCCAATGCATCAACGCTTCCGCACGTTGTGCCGACACCGGTTTTCCATCCTTGTCGTGAGCGAGCAGGACGCCCGCTTCTTCGAAGCACTCGCGGATGGCGGCGACGTAATATGCGAGCGCACCGGAGGTGAGCTGCAGCCGCTCGTTCGCCTGTGCCTCGGTGAGGCCGACGACGCGGCGCGGGTCCGCGTCCTCCGGATCGAGCGAGCCGCCCGGAAAGACGTAGGCGCCGCCGAGGAACGCCGCCGTCGGCGCGCGCTGCAGCATGAGAACCTCGGGGCCCGCGCGCAGCAGTATGAGGGTAGCCGCGGGCCTTGGAACGCTGGCCATCAGACGGTGCGGGCGCCGCGGTCCTTTTCGTTGGCCGCCTTGATCATCGAGCGCATGCGCTCCCAGTCGGCGTCGGTGAGCTTGTCGAGCGGCACGAAGTATCCGGCGGCGCCGCTCGCGAGGTAGCCGGCGCCATCGATGGCGATGGTTTCGCCGGTGAGCCACTCGCAGCCGTCGGCCATGAGAAACGTCGCCAGGTTCTGCAGCTCTTCCATCCGTCCCACGCGGCGCATTGGATTCAGCTGCGTCGAATCGCCGAAATCGCCGCCGGGGCGCAGCCGCTTCTGCGCGCCTTCGGTCGGGAATGGGCCGGGAGCGATTGCGTTCAAGCGAATGCCGTACTTGCCCCATTCGACGGCGAGCGATTTCGTCATCACGTGCAGGCCCGCCTTGGACATCGCGGAGGGCACGACGTAGGGCGAGCCGGTATGCACCCAGGTCACGAGGATCGAGATCACCGACCCCTTGTGAGCGCCCGCGATCCAGCGCTTGCCCACGGCTTGCGTGACGTAGAACGTGCCGTGAAAAACGATGTTCGCGATGGCGTTGAAGCCGTTCGGCGAGAGATCCTTCGTCGGGCTGATGAAGTTGCCGGCGGCGTTGTTGACGAGCCCGGTGAGCGGGCCGCTTTCATCCCAGATCCGCTGCACCATCGCATCGACCGCCGCGGCGTCGCGGATATCGATGACATGGGTTTTCACATTCCCACCGAGCTCGCGCGCCGTCTGCTCGAGCACGCCGCCGCGCCGCCCGCAGATCCAGACTTCCGCGCCGAGCTCGACGTATCGGGCGGCGATCTCCTTGCCGATGCCGGTGCCGCCGCCGGTGATGAGGATGCGCTTGCCCTTCAGGAGGTCCTGCTTGAACACCCCCGAATTCTAGGCGGTCTGCGCCTCCGCGGGCGCGTAGGACGCTTCGCCGTTGCCGAAGGACCAGTTCTCCTTGGCCACTTCGACGAGGTTTATCCACGCATCTTGCGGGCGCAGACCGACCGCGGTGCCGAGGTTCGCCGCGATGCGGCGATAGAGCGCGCGCTTCTGCTCGAGTGTGCGGCCGACGCTCAGCGTGATCTGCACGATGAGGATGTCGCTCGTGCGCGCAATGCCGAGGTAGCTCGAGTCGTAAACGATGTCGCCCGGCGCGTGCTCGGTGAGGACCTGGAAGCGGTCGAGCGCCGGCACGTTGATCGTGTCGACCAGCGCTCGGTGGATGGCCTCACCCACCTTGCGCCGGTACGACTCGGGCTTACCCCTGACGAGCGAGATGCGGACGAGCGGCATGGCTGGCGAAGAAGTTGCGGATGGGTTGCACGATCAGCCGATCGATCGCCTCGGCCCGCTCGCGGCGCGCGTCATTGCGGATGCGCGCGTAGAGGCTAGGATCGTTCAACAGGTCTTCGTAGGTGTAACGCATGGCAGGTCCTTTCAGGCAAACGAGACGGCGGCGTTGCCGCCAAGGGAGTTGACCAGCGCGATGCCGCGCTCGCGCAGGCGATAGCAGGCGCCCGGCTTGAGCACGATGTCGCGCGGCTGGTTCTCTTCGGTGATCCACACCGAGCCCTCGACCGCGCATACCGTGCTGCCCGCGCCGTCGACGACCCGCAGGGTCTGGTTCTGTCCTAGCTGCACTGCACCTTGCTTCAGTTCGATGCGCATATCGGCTCCTTGCGTTTGGTATGCGCAGGATGCATGCTTGCGCCCGAGCGCTCAAACGGTAAATATTCGGGACTCGCATGCGAAATCGGAATGCGTTGCCGGCGCTGGACCTGCTCGTGGGCTTCGAGTCCGCGGCGCGCCACCTCTCCTTCACCAAGGCCGGGGAAGAACTGTTCCTCACGCAGTCGGCGGTGAGCCGGCAGATCAAGGAGCTCGAGGACCAACTCGGCGTAGAGCTCTTCCAGCGGCGGCACCGCGCGCTCGCGCTCACCGAGGCGGGACACCAGTTCTACGCGGCGGCTGCGCAGGCGCTTTCCACGATGCGCACCGCGACCGACCGGCTGCGCGCGCAGGCGGGGAAGAAGGCGCTGTCGGTCACGACCACGCATTCGTTCGCCTCGCTCTGGCTCATCCCCCGCCTCGCGGGCTTCACGCGCGACCATCCCGGCGTCGATGTGCGCATCACCGCCGACACCAAGGTGCAGGACCTCGAGCGCGACGGACTCGACCTTGCGCTACGGCACGGACCCGCCTCGCTCGCCGGGCCGAACGCAATCCGCCTCTTCGGCGAGAAGGTGTTCCCGGTGTGCAGCCCGAAGCTTCTGAAGAAAAATCCGCTTCGCACGCCGGCGGATCTGCGAAACCACGTCCTGCTGCAATACGACGACCCGGAAGTGCGTCACCCCTGGCTGCACTGGAAAACCTGGCTCGAAGTGGAGCGCATTGCCGACCTGCGACCCGCGGGCACGCTCTCGTTCTCAGGCTACGAGCAGATCATCCCCGCAGCGGTCGCCGGCCACGGCGTCGCGCTCGGCCGCAGCCCGCTCGTCAAAGACTTGATCACCGACGGCCAGCTTGTCCCGCCCTTCAAAAGCCAGGCCGACCCGGCGCGCGCCTACTTCGCCATCGTTTCCCGGAATGCCGAAGGCAGACCGGAGGTCCGCGCCTTCGTCGAGTGGCTCAAGAGCGAAGCGGCAAAACGCTGAAAAAGGGGTCAGGACCCTTTTCTCGAAAAAAGGGTCGGATCTCTTCGTTAGTCAGGCCCAAGGGCGGAAGAGGAATCCGGCCCCTTTTGCAGAAAAAGGGTCCTGACCCCTTTTCCTAGACCGTCAAGACGATCTTGCCGATGTGCTGGGAGCTCTCCATGAGCTTGTGCGCCTCGGCGGCTTGCTCGAGCGGGAAGGTCTTGTAGATCTCGGGCTTGATGCGGCCGGCTTCGATGAGCGGCCAAATCTTGCTGCGCAGGTTGCCGGCAATCGCGGCTTTGAACTCCACCGGGCGCGGGCGCAATGTCGAGCCGGTGATGGTGAGGCGCCGGCGCATCACCGCGTCGATGTTGAGTTC
>JAICPQ010000299.1 GCA_025929745.1 Burkholderiales bacterium
GCGCAGGAACTCCATCGCCTCCACGCCGTCCTTCACGGTGTGCAGGTTCGAGTAGACCTTGCCTTCCTTGAGCGCTTCCCGGGTCAGCCGAACGTCGCCCGGGTTGTCCTCGACCAGCAGGATCTCGATCGGCCCGTTCCGTTCCACCATCAGCTGTCACCCCTCGGTTTCGGTAGCGTGAAGAAAAAGCTCGAGCCCTGGCCCGGGCGCGACTCGACCCAGATGCGCCCGCCGTGGCGCTCCACCACCTTCTTGCAGATGGCAAGGCCGATCCCGGTTCCCGGGTACTCGCCCTTGTTGTGCAGCCGCTGGAACACCATGAAGATGCGCTCGTAGTACTGCGGCTCGATGCCGATGCCATTGTCGCGCACTTCGAAGCTGTATTCCTCGGGCGACTCGGCCACGCCGATGTGGATGCGCGGCACGGAATCGGAGCGGAACTTGAGCGCGTTGCCCATCAGGTTCTGCAGCAGCTGCCCGATCTGCACCTCGTCGGCCTGCACCGTGGGCATCGGGTCGTAGGTCACCACGGCGCCCGACTCGTCGATCGCCGCGCGCAGGTTGAACAGCGCCCGGCGCACCGCGGCCTCGGCCGACACCGGCTTGAAGTCCTGCGCCTTGGTGCCGACGCGCGAGTAGGCGAGCAGGTCCTCGATCAGCTGCTTCATGCGCGTCGCGCCGTCGACGATGTAGGCCATGAACTCGCGCGCGTCGCTGTCGAGCCTGTCCTGGTAGCGCCGCCCGAGCAGCTGGGTGTAGCTCGCCACCATGCGCAGCGGCTCCTGCAGGTCGTGCGAGGCGACGTAGGCGAACTGCTCGAGCTCGGCGTTGGAGCGCTTGAGCTCCTCGTGCGCCTCCTTCAGCGCGACTTCGGAGCGCTTGCGCTCGCTGATATCGTCGAAGATCGCGATCTCGTACTGCGGGTGGCCGTGCGGGTCGCGCGCCAGCGCCACCGCGAGCTCGACCCACACCGGCGTGCCGTCCTTGCGCAGGTAGCGCTTCTCGAAGCGCACCGATTGCGCCTCGCCGGCGTGCACGCGCGCGCGCTGCGCGTCGGTGACGTCGCGATCGTCGGGATGCGACACCGCCTTCACCGAACGGCCGATGAGCTCCTCCTCACTGTAGCGCAGGATGCCGCACAGCTGGCGGTTGACGCGCAGGAAGCGGCCGTCGAGGCCGACGTGCGCGATGCCGGAGGCGGCAAGCTCGAAGGTGCTGCGAAACAGCGCCTCGCTTTCCTTGAGCGCCGCCTCGGTGCGCTTGCGGCCGGTGATGTCGTCGAGCACGGAGATCGCGTGCAGCGGCCGGCCGGCCGCGTCGCGCTCCAGCGCGACCACCAGACTGACCCACACCACCGAACCGTCCTTGCGCACGTAGCGCTTCTCGAACCGCACGGACTCGCGCGCGCCGGCATGCACGCGGGCGCGCTGCCCATCCGTCACATCGCGGTCTTCGGGATGCGAAATCTCCTTCACCGAGCGGCCGATGAGCTCATCCTCGCGGTAGCGCAGGATGCCGCACAGCTGACGGTTGACGCGCAGGAAGCGGCCGTCGAGCGATACGTGCGCGACGCCCGAGGCGGCGAGCTCGAAGGTGCTGCGGAACAGCGCTTCGCTTTCCTTGAGCGCCCCCTCGGTGCGCTTGCGGCCGGTGATGTCGTCGTACACCGCGATCTCGTAGAGCGGCGTGCCGTCGGCGGCGCGCTCCAGGACCATGGTGAAGGAAACCCACACCACC
>JAICPQ010000225.1 GCA_025929745.1 Burkholderiales bacterium
GGACCTTGCGGGCGCCTTCCTGCACCGCGTTGTCGGCGCTCTTTGCTTCCAGCAGGTCGAACACGATCACGGCCCCGGTGGAAAACTTGCCCGTACGGTAGCCCTCGAGCGCCTGCTTGTTGGCGTAGAGGTGATGGATGCCGCCGAACGCCTCGTAGAGCGGGTGACCCTTTTCGATCACCATGCTCTTGACGTGCGTCCAGTTGCGATAGCCCTCGGGATAGGGGACGGGGTCGGCGGCGAGCGCCGAGGTTGGGAAGAGAAGGACGGCGCAAAGTTTTCTCATGCTTGCTATTGTTGCGAGCGCGCCGGGGCCGCGAAAGCAGGCACGAAACGGTGCCCCGGGCACTTTTCGGTGTCTCTTCATGATTTCTCGCACGAAAGAAGTTTCCGCCGCGCGCATGGTCGAGGACGTCGTCGGGTGCAAATGGTCGCTCGCAGTGCTCGGCCTCGTGCGCAAGGGCGTGCGGCGGCCGGGCGCCATGGAGCACGCGATTCCGGGCTCGTCGAAGAAAGTCCTGAACGAGCGCCTGAGAAAGCTGGTGCGCTTCGGCGTGCTTGAGCGTGAGGCCTATCCGGAGGTGCCGCCGCGCGTCGAATACCGCCTGACGCCGTTCGGCGAGAAGTTCGCTGTGCTCATGGACGGCGTCGAACGGCTGCAGCGCGAGCTGGAACCCTAGGGGAAGAGCAACCTTCCGGCGACCGCGCCCTTGGCGAGGATCACCATCTCGCCCGTTGCAGGATTGATCCCGGTCAGCGCGGCGATGGTCGAGCCGTGCGTCACGAGCACCAGGTTGCCTTTTCCGGCGTGCTTGTCGACGAGCGCGCGCAGCTCGCGCACCTGCCGTTCCCGGTTCTCCGGCCGCCCGAAAAGGTTGCTAAGCGCGTCGGAAACCTCCGTTTTCCCGAATGCGAGGCGCGCCGTCTCCAGGCAGCGGCACCAAGGACTCGCGAGCACGCGCTCGAGCGGAATCGCGCGTTTTCTCCACTCTTCGCCGATGCGGCGCGCGTGCGCGCGGCCTTCCTCGGTCAGGTTGCGCTGGGTGCTGCAGTCCTCGAGCCGCATGCCCGGGGGGTCGCCCGCACCGCCCGTGGTGACGGCGTGGCGAACGAGCACTACGTGAGCGCCCTGCTTGAGTCGCTGCCATATCTCTTCGTCCGCCCGCGCGGTCGCGGACAGCAGCACGAGGAGGAATAGGAAGAGCCCGGATGTGTTCGCTAGGCGCATGACCAGAACCCTAACAACTGTCGCGGTCCTTGCAATGCTCGGTGGCTGCGCGGCCGACTGCGCCGGCGACTGGTATGCGATCGGTCAGCGCGACGGCCGGCTGGGTGCCACGCCGCAGGCCGATATCTACGCGAGCCGCTGCGGCGGCAACGTCGACCGAGCGCGCTATCAGGAAGGCTGGCAATCGGGCGACGCGATGCGGCCGAAGACGCCGTACTACTAGCGCCTCACTTCTTGAGCATCCACTCGTGCTCTGGCGCGTTGTGGAACTTCCAGGTGCGCCGCGGGCCAGCCATCACGTTGAGGTAATAGAGGTCGTAGCCGTGCACTGCGGCCACGGGGTGGTAGCCGCGCGGCACCATGACCACGCTGCCGTCCTCGACCACGATCGCCTCGTCGATCGAGCGATCGTCGGTGTACACGCGTTGGAACGCGAAACCCTGCGGCGGATTGACGCGGTGGTAGTACGTCTCCTCCAGTGAAGACTCGTTCGGCAGATTATCGGTGTCGTGCTTGTGCGGCGGATAGCTCGAGGTGTGGCCACCGGGCGTAATCACCTCGACCACGAGCAGCGCGTCGGCGGGCGCCTCCTCGGGCAGGATATTGGTGACGTAGCGCACGTTCGTTCCCTTGCCGCGCGTCTCCTGTCCCATGTCCTGCGGTTTGATGTGCCGCGCGGGCAGCTTGCCGCCGGCGGAAGGCGCGGAGCACACGGCTAATGTCACTTCCGTAGTCGCCTCCACACGCCAGTCGCTGCCGCCCGGCACGTACACCGAGTGCGGCTTGCCTTCGAAAGGCGTCATGCGCTCGCCGACCTGGCCGAAGTCATTGCCGCCCGCCTTGACCTTCGCCTTGCCCGACACGAGGACGAGGCACACCTCGCGCTCACCGGTCGCAGCCGCGGCGCTTTCGCCCTTGGCGAGCTTGTGGACCTCGAAGCCAACATGCTGCCATCCCGCGCTTTGCGGGGTAATGCTGGTCACTTTTCCGTGCTCACCGCGCGGCCGTACGTGAAGTCTCGACACTCGCCACCTCTTCCCATGCAGAAACCAGGTTCTGGAACTTCGCCGCCATGTCCGCGACGGCCGCTTCGTCGCCCATGCGCCCCGAGAGCCACTGTTCCGCCGCGCCGGCGAAGATTGTGCGGCCGACGGCGAATCCCTTCACGATCTTTGCGCTCGAGGCGACCCGCAAGGCCTCGATCAACTCGGCCTCCGGCGCTTCGAGGCCGAGCATGACCACGCCGCGGCAATAGGGATCATTCGTCTTCACCACCTGCTCGATGGCGCGCCATGCCGCGTCGCTCTTTTGCGCCTCGAGCTTCCACCAGTCGGGTCGGATGCCGAGCGCGTAGAGCCGCGCGAGCGCCGAGGCCACCGTGTCTTTCGCAAGCACGCCGTGCTTTCCGGCGATGATCTCGAGGAGCAGCTCGCGCCCGGTGCTGCGCGCGGCGTCGTAGACGCGCACGAGCTCGCGTTCCTGCCGTGTTTTTAGCTCCTCGGCGTCGTCCGGATGGTAGAAGCACAGGCACTTGACGGTGTGCGTCACCGGCCATTCCGCGAGATGGAACGGCTCGAGGTCGAGCGGCCGCGAACCGGGCTTCTCCACCGGCCGGCCGATCCACAGGGCGGTCTTCGCCGCCTTGTAGAGCGCCCGGTGTCCATAAGTGGAGTCGAGCAGGATGCCAAACCCCGGTCGGCCGCGCGCCACTCGCGTCGTCGCCTCCAGCGCAAGAAGCTTGAATTGCTCGAGCCGGCTGCGCGACGCGCCGCATTGGTCGGCGAGCGCCTCTAGTTGCGTGCGGTGGTCGATCGCGAGCGCCATGAGGCGCTCCGGCTGCGTGCGACGCGTCGTCGCCCAGTGCAGGTGGCTGAGCGCCGCGTCCTTGCGCAGCGCGCGCTCCTTGCTGCCCTTCTCCAGAAAATGGCTGAGCTCGGCCCAGGTCGGATACTCGGGGGAGCACAGCAGACGCGACACTGCAAATGCGCCGCAGGCGTTCGCCCAAGTCGCGCACGTTGAGAGCGGCTCGCCTTTCAGCCAGCCGCGCAGGAAGCCCGACATGAAGGCGTCGCCGGCGCCGAGCACGTTGTAGACCTCGATCGGGAAGCCGCGACCGACGATGCCGTTGTCCAGCCCTTCGATCTCGCGCTCGTAGACCACGCAGCCCATCGGACCGCGCTTGAGAACGATGGTCGCCTTCGAAATTGAACGGATCGCTTTCAATGCCGCGAGCACGCTGTCCGCGCCGGCCGCGATCATGATCTCTTCTTCGGTGCCGACGACCAGGTCGCAGTCCGACAGCACGCTGCGGAGACGCTCGGACACGCGCTCGGACTTCACGTAGCGCTCGAAACCCGCGGCGTGGCCGGTGAGGCCCCAGAGCGTAGGACGGTAGTCGATATCGAAGGCCACCTTGGCGCCGTTCTGCTTCGCAATGCGCATCGCCTTGCGCTGCGCCGCTTCGCTGTTCGGGCGCGAGAAGTGCGTTCCGGTGACGACCACGGCGCGCGCCGAGGCGATGTAGGCCTCGTCGATGTCCTCCTCGCAAAGCGCCATGTCGGCGCAATCGGTGCGGTAGAAGATGTGCGGCGATACGCCCTCGTCCTCGACGGCGAGCAGCACCAGCGCGGTAAGCCGCTGCGGATCGGTTTTGATGCCGTCGAGCGCGACGCCTTCGCGCCGCATCTGCTCGAGCACGAAGCGGCCCATCTGCTCGTCCCCCACGCGCGTGATCAGGCCCGACTTGAGGCCAAGGCGCGCAGTACCGATCGCCATGTTGGCCGGCGAGCCGCCGACCGACTTCGCGAAGCTCGCGATGTCCTCGAAGCGCGAGCCGATCTGCTGGCCGTACAGGTCGACCGAGCAGCGCCCGATGCAGATGACGTCGAGCTTCAGGATTTCTTCTCCTTCAGGATCTCGACCAGTGCGCGCAGCGCCGCGGTGTAGGAGCGCCAGCC
>JAICPQ010000186.1 GCA_025929745.1 Burkholderiales bacterium
GGCAACAGGCGCTCCTCGTTGAACGCCGGGACGATCACCGACGCCTTCATCGGCGCAGGACGAGGCCAAGCGCGGCCATGACAAGGGCCGCGCCGGCGAGCATGCCGAGCGTTACGCGCTCATCGAGGAATAGCCAGCCCCAGAGCACGCCGAGCACCGGCACCGCGAGCCCCACCGTGAGCGTGCGCGACGGTCCTATGTCGCGCACGAGCGTGAAGAACGGAAGGTAGGCCACGCCGCTGCAGAGGAGGCCCACGGCGATGAGCGCCGCGACGCCGGCGAGGGTCCACTCGGGCGGCGGCGGCGCGGTGACCCAGAGCGGCGCCATGAGGATGGCCGAGAAGGCGATCGACCCCGCGGCGAGTCCCATCGGCGGCATGCGGCCCTGCCGCTGCTTGATCATGACGCCGGCCCAACCCCAAAACCCCGCGCCCGCGATCGCGACCACAGTGCCCGCCGCGGTCATGAGATTCATTTCGACCGGGCCGAGGTTGACGATGAGCGCGACACCGGCAATGCCGAGCACGAAGCCGGCGATGCGCACAGGGCCTAGCCGCTCCTTCAACACCGGCACCGCGATCACCGCCGCCCAGAGCGGCACCATGCCGTTGATGATCGCGAGATAGCCTGCGGGCAGCACGCTCGCCGCCCACGCGAAGCACACGAACGGCGCGACGTTATTGACGATCGCAACCGCGAGGTGGTCCTTCCAGTGCTCGAGCGGCGCGATGCGCTGGCGCGCGACCCATGCCGCCCAAGGCAGCAGGAAGAGCGCCGCGAAGAGCGCCCGGCCTTCCGACACTGCGGCGGTGCCGAAGGCCGGAACGGCGACGCGCAGGAAGATGTACTGGAACGACCACAGGGTAGCCAGCGCAAGCCACCGAGCGGCGTCGTACCCTTTCAGAGGTATACGCGCTTCATGTTCTCGGCGGGATAACGGGTGCCGGCGCCGGCTCCGGGAGGCGCGGCCTCCGAGATCCGCTGCACATCTGCAGGCGACAGCTTGACGTTCAGCGCGGCGAGATTTTCGTCGATGCGCGCTTTCCGCTTGGTGCCGGGGATCGGCACGATGTCCTTGCCCTGCGCGAGCATCCACGCAAGGACGAGCTGAGCCGTGGTGCATTGCTTTTCGCGTGCGATGGCATCAAGCCGCGCGACGAGCTCGACGTTCTTGTCGAGCGCGTCGCCCTGGAAGCGCGGATGCTGCAGACGCCGGTCGCCTTCCGCCAGGTCGGCCTTTCCGCGCACCGTGCCGGTGAGCATGCTGCGGCCGAGCGGCGAGTAGGGCACGAGCGTGATGCCCAGCTCGCGCGTCGCCTTGAGCGTCTCTTCGCCCTCCTTGCGATAGAGGAGGGAGTATTCGTTCTGCACCGCCGCGATCGGGTGCACCTTGTGCGCGCGCCGGATCGTCTCCGGGCGCGCCTCTGAAAGTCCGATCGCGCGCACTTTGCCCTGCTCGATGAGCTGCTTCATCGCGCCTACCGTGTCCTCGATCGGCGTGTTGGGATCGACGCGGTGCTGGTAGTACAGGTCGATGACTTCAATGCCCAGACGCTTCAGGCTCGCTTCGCAGGCCTGCATGACGTATTCCGGGCGCCCGTCCACGCCCTGCTTGCCGTCCGGAAGCTTCACCTGCCCGAACTTGCTCGCGACGATGACGTTGTCCCGGCGGCCCTTGAGCGCCTTGCCGAGCAGCGTTTCGTTGTGCCCCCAGCCGTACATGTCGGCCGAGTCGAGGAAGTTGAGGCCGCGGTCGATCGCGTAGTGGATGACGCCGATGGATTCATCATCGTTCGCGTTGCCGTAGACGCCCGACATGGACATGAGGCCCAGTCCGAGCGCGGAGACTTTGATACCGGTACGACCCAGCTGCCGCTGTTCCATGGTGTGTTCCTTCAAAACCGGGGTCAGAGCCCGAAATCGTTCGGGATTATGCAGTCAAAGGGAAATCGGGCTCTGACCCCGATTTTCAGAATAAGTCGAAGTATTCACGATGCTCCCAGTCGCTCACTTCGAGGTTGAAGCGGGCGATCTCGGCTTCCTTGATGCGGCAGTAGTAGTCGATGAAGGTGGCGCCGAAGCCGTCGCGTAGCGCCCTGTCGGCGCGCAGGTGGAAGAGCGCCTCGTCGAGGGTGCGCGGCAGCGGCTCGGCCTTGGTCTCGTAGGGCGTGTCGGCCGCGCGCGGCAGTACCAGCTTGCGCTCGATGCCGTCGAGACCGCAGTAGATCTGCGAGCCGAAGTAGAGATACGGATTAGCCGCCGGCTCGCCGATGCGGTTCTCGATGCGCGTATCCGGATCGCGCGGTCCGCCGACCACGCGCAGCATCGCGCCGCGATTTTCCTTGCCCCAGATGACGCGGTCGGGGGCGAGCGAGTAGGGACGATAGCGCTTGTAGCCGTTGATCGTGGGTGTGGCGAAGGCGCTGGAGGCGCGCGCATGCGCGAGCAGGCCGGCGAGGTACTGCTTGCCGGTCTCGGAGAGGTCCTCGCGATCCGAGGTGAACGCGTTCAGCCCGTTCCGGGTGAGCGATTGGTGCAGATGCCAGCCGCTCGACATGACGTTCGGCAGTTTCGGGCGGCACATGAAAGTGGCGTGGTAACCGTGGCGGCGCGCGATCTGCTTCACCGCGCTGCGCAGGAGAACCATTGCATCCGCCGCCGCGATGCCGGCGCGCGGCGCGAGCGTGAACTCGAGCTGGCTCGGTCCGAACTCAATCTCGAAGGAGCGCAGGGGAAGCTCCAGGCGCTCGAGGTTGTCGCGCAGCAGCTCGACCACCGGTTCAAGCTGGTCGTACTTGTGCTCGGTCAGGAGCTGGTAGCCAGTGGTGAGGAGCTCGACCTCCGGCGGGTTACCCGGCTGCCCCGCGTCCGCGGGCTGCAGGCGCGGATCGCGGATGCGAAAGACATGGAACTCGACTTCCAGCCCGGCGACGAACTCGTAGCCCGCAGCCGCGAGCTTGTTGACCGCGCCCTTGAGGAGCGCGCGCGTGTCGAATAGCACCGGGCGGCCGTCGGGAAAGTGCAGATCGCAGAGGAACCAGCCCGTGTCGGGCGCCCACGGCAGGACGCGGAACGTCGACGCGTCGGGCACCATCATGATGTCGGCTGCACCCTGCATCTCGGGAATGCCAACGCCGGCACCCGGCGTGAAGGCCGCGAACACGGTCTTGTGCGAGGTGTCCTTGAGGAGAAGCGTGCTCGTCACCGTTACGCCGCGCTCCATCGCCGCTTCGGCTGCGGAGCTCGAAAGGGTCTTTCCGCGCAGTACGCCATGCTGATCGGCAAAGGAGAAACGAACTGCCTTCAGGCCGCGCGGCAATTTCATGCCGCCCAGGCCGATTGCCGCCGTCGCGTCTCGTCGGACTGCTTCCAGTACTCGTCGATGCTTGCGGTCGGGCCGATGCCGTCGATGGCGGGCGGCCCCGAGGCTTGCACCTCGACGACCAGCCCGCCGGCCTCGTTCTTGCGGATCGCGTCGACCAGCAGACGCCGGTAGAGCACGATGCCCTTGTCCGTGGTGCCGAGGTTCTCCTTGGTGCGGTCCTGGATGGAACCTTGCGACTCGCACGCCCACTGGTCGTGGATGTTGATGTCGAAACCCATCCCGGTGAAGGTCCGGTGCTTCTGCTCATCCAAGTTGAAGCCCCAGCCGTTGGCGCGCCCGTAGATCGGTTTGTAGTCCGGCGCCGGGTACGTCTTCAGCCGCTGCGCGCGCATCGTGTCCTTGTCGACCGGCGCGCCGAAGCTCGTGAAGATCGAGTACCAGTAGCAGCCGGTGTCGTCCACCGGCACATGCCACTGCGAGATTGTCATCTCCGCGTTCATCGGGATCACGAACGCCTGCGGGAAAAGGATATTGGTGACGCGGATGTGCGTGTGCACCTCGCTGATCCGGCGCAGGGTGTGCAGCCGCATGCCGTAGGGCGTGCGTTCGACGCGGATGTCCGGCCGGTCGTACTCGCGCAGCACTTTGGAAATGGGCATCTGCGAATCCGACGGCGTGCCGCGGAACTGGCGGCCGTAGCTCGTCGCCGGATCCTCGTCCTCGAAGAACCTATGCAGCCACGAGGCGTGCGCCGGATCGATGCCGACCTCGAGCGCCTGCAGCCAGTTGCAGTCCCAGTAGCCCTTGAAGGCGAACGTGTACTCCCCAGGCGCGACGAAGCAATCGAAGTCCGGGAAAGCGGGAGCCGCGCCTTCGCCGAGATAGGCGAAGAGCACGCCGCTTTTCTCGACAACAGGGCACGAGCGCAGGCGGATGTGCTCGCAGAGCCGGCTGCCCTGCGGCTCCGCCGGTGTCTCGATGCATTGGCCGGCAACGTCGAAAAGCCAGCCGTGGAACGAGCAGCGCAGGCCGCCGTCCTCCAGGCGCCCATAGGCAAGATCCGCCCCGCGATGCGCACACTGCCGCTCAATCAATCCGTAGCGGTTCTTGTCGTCGCGGAACAGAACGAAGTTCTCGCCCATCAGGCGGACTGGATTCACAGGCCGCGATCCCTGCATCTCGTCGACGAGCGCCACCGGCTGCCAATAGCGGCGCAGGAGCCTCCCGGCGGGCGTGCCCGGCCCGACGCGGGTCATGAGCTCGTTCTGCTCCCGGCTGATCATTGCTCGAAAAGGATTAGTCCTCGCGCCAGAGCGCGAGCGCTTTCATTGCCGGGAAATCGTTGAAGGAAAAAAGCACGGCCTCGCCGTGCGCGCCGTGCCGATAGCGGGTCCACGAGGGCACGACGAAGATGTCTTTCTCCTGCCATTCGAAGCGCTGGTTTCCGATCTCTGACCAGCCCCGGCCGCTCGCCACCTGGTACACGATGCTGCCGGTGTGGCGCCTCGGTTTCGAATCCCGCACGAGCTCGAGGCGCGCGCCCATCGTCGGCATCACCGGGCCGCCGGTGAGCGGATTGGAATATTCGTAGACGCCGTCTTTCTTGACTGAAGTGTAGGCGTCGTCCCATTTGTAGAGAAAGACGGGGGAGTAGGGTTTCGACCAGTTGTCGCGTGAAAGCGCAGCGGGCGTCTGCACGATCTTCGGATGCACTTCGTAGAAATTCGCGTCGAGCGAATTCATCAGCGGAATGTCGAGCCCGTCCTGCCAGATGCATTGGGTGCCGTCCGCGGAAACGCCGTGGTCGTGCCAGGTGCCGTTCGGCGTGAGCACGAAGTCGCGCGCGCCGAGCTCCAGGCGCTCGCCGTCGACGACGGTGTACGCGCCGCGGCCTTCCATGACGAACCGTAGCGCGCTCGCCTGATGCCGATGGGCGGACGTGAACTCGCCGGGATTCATCACCTGAACGCCGGTGTAGAGAAGTCCGACTGCCGCGCTCCACTCTTTGCGTCCCGGGTTCACCAGCATCACCACGCGCCGCGCGGCCTTTTCAGCGGAAACGAGATCCGGCGCGCGGCGAACGAACGGTTCGACGCGCTGCCACTTCCAGATGATCGGCACCGACTTCGGTTGTGGGAACCACGGCTCAATCTCGTTCGCGACGTTCCACAGCGCGCCCAGCTCTTCGCCCTCGAGCGCGCGGTAGTAC
>JAICPQ010000267.1 GCA_025929745.1 Burkholderiales bacterium
CCTTCCCGTTCGCCGCCACCAAGGCGATCGCGCATCCGCTTCCAGGCTGCGCGGCATTTCGACCCAGCGGTTGGTGCGAGGCGGAGGCGGCTCGCCTCTTGCTCGCCAACGGACCCGTGCGGCTCAAGCGCGGACGCGGCATAGGAGGGCGGGGACAGGCGGTGATCGAGGCGCTGGACGACCCGGTGTTCGACACGCTGGACGAGACCGAGCTTCGGACCTACGGTCTCGTGGTCGAGCCGAACCTCGCAGATCTCACTACGTTCAGTGTCGGCCAGGTGTGCGTCGGCGATCTGCGCGCCTCGTACTGCGGCACGCAGAAGGCGACGCACGATAACCAGGGTGAGCTCGTGTACGGCGGCTCGGATCTTCTCGTCGCGCGCGGCGGCTTCGACGAGCTGGAGCGCCTGGATTTCCCGCCGCAGGTGCGCATCGCCATCGAGCAGGCGAAGGCGTTCGATGCGGCGGCGCAGGACGAATTCGACGGGCTCTTCGCTTCGCGGCGCAATTACGATGTGTTGCGCGGGCGCGATTCGAGCGGACGCTGGTTGAGCGGCGTGCTCGAGCAGTCGTGGCGCATCGGCGGCGCGAGCGGTCCGGAGGTGGCGGCGCTGGCCGCTTTCCATGTCGACGCGCGCCTGCGGGTGGTGCACGCGCGCTCGAGCGAAGCCTATGACGCGGACGCAACAGCTCCCGACGGCGCCACGGTGCATTTCCGCGGCGTCGACAGCCGCGCCGGCCCGATCACCAAGTACACGCTCGTGGAGCCGTATGAACGTGCGCTCTGAGACCGTCGACATCCTCGTCGACGGCCAGCGCATCGAGGGCACGCTGACAGCGTCTCCCGCCACCGACGGACCGGGCGTACTCTTCGTCCACGGCTGGGGCGCAAACCGGGACCACTACATCGAAGAAGCGGGCGCGCTCGCCGGTATCGGTTGCGTCTGCCTTACCTTCAACCTGCGTGGGCACGCCGAAACCGAGGCGCTGCACGAAACGGTGACGCGCGAAGACAACATGCGTGATGTGATGGCCGCGTACGATGCGCTCGCGCGTATCCGCGGTTGCGGCCGCGCCTTTATCGGCGTGGTCGGCTCGAGCTACGGCGCCTACCTGGGCGCGCTTCTCATCTACATGCGCCCGCTGCGCTTCCTCGCGCTCCACGCGCCGGCGCTCTACATGGACCACGACTGGGAGCTGCCGAAGCGCAAGCTTCATGTCAATCCGGACTTCGCCGCGTATCGGCGGCTTGCGCTGCGCGCCGAGGAAAACCGCGCGCTCGGCGCCTGCGCGCAGTTCCTCGGCGACGCGCTCGTCGTCGAGTCCGAGCACGACGAGGTCATTCCGCACCCGGCGGTGGCGAATTACATTTCCGCCCTAGCCAATGCGCATTCGCTGACTTACCGCATGATCGCGGGCGCCGACCATTCGCTGTCCCGTCCGCAATGGGAAAGCGAGTACACTCAGCTTCTCGTCAACTGGATGTCCGAGATCACTAAGGAGCGCGCATGCGCCGATACGCCGTCATAGGTCTCCTGCTTCTTTCCGGGACCGTAGCCGCGCAGGAAGTGCAGCGCATGCCGACGCCGGACGAGCTCGCCTTCGCGCGTCTGCCGCAGGACGTGCAAGTCATGCTCGGCGCGCTGCCGCCGCGCGAAGCGCTGCAGAAATACGACTATGCGCGCCAGAACCTGATCGCGCTCGGCAATCCGAACGCGAGCCCCGAGCAGCTGCGCACGCAGCTCGAGGCCGTACTCGCGCCGCGCTATACCGCGGTGCAGAGCTTCAGCGCGGGCTCGATGAGCTTCCCGCCGCTGAGTCCGCTGGTTCCGGCAATTTCCTTCGAATATCGCTAGCGGCCTGCTCGCGCTGCTGCTTCAGACAGTCCTCGCGCAGGCTCCCGGAAAGCTCCTCGCAGCGCTTCTCGAGCATCTCCTGCTCGGCCTTCTTCGCGGGCCCCTTGTCGGGCATGCCGCTTTTCTCACCGGGCATGATCGTCCCGCCCTTGATCGCGCCGTCGGCCGGCGCCTGCGCCCAAGCCGCCGCGGAAAACGCAAGCAGCACTAATAGTCGAAGTATCTTCATAGGTATAGGCACCGAGCAAGTTACGATCCCAATTCGGGGTCAGGGTCACAATTCGGATGGAGCTGTTACTCCTTAGTAGTTCACGCACACCGGCCGGTTACTTCATCGAGTATCTGCCGGAGATCAAGCGTTTCACTCCATCGGTGCGTCGCGCGGTTTTCGTTCCCTTTGCTGCCGTCACGCTCTCGTGGGAGGACTACCGCAAGCGCGTGTCTGACGCGATCGGCATCGAACTTCATTCTCTGGACGATCTGGAAAGCGCCGACCTTGTTGTGGTTGGCGGCGGAAACACATTCCAACTGTTGCGCGAATGCCGCACGCGCGGGCTGCTGAAATCGATCGCGCAGCGGGTTCGGGAAGGGAAGAGCCGGTACCTCGGTTGGAGCGCCGGCGCCAATCTCGCGTGTCCGACGATCAAGACCACGAACGACATGCCGATCGTCGACCCGGGCGGGCTCGACGCGCTCGGCGTCATCGCCTTCCAGCTCAATCCTCACTATCTCAATTTCTCGCTGCCCGGCCACCACGGCGAGACGCGCAACGACCGGCTCCAGGAATTCGCGCGCGCGAACCCGAGCCTTCCGGTGCTCGGCCTTCCCGAGGGGAACTGGCTGCGCGTGTCCGGAGCGCAGGTTGAACTTGCGGGGGCGCACGACGCGGTCTGGTTCGCGGGTGAAAAAGCTCCTGAACCCGTAAGGCCGATTTCGCGTTACGCAGCCGGAACGTGGCGCGCTGCCGCGGCATCCAATGCCGCGTATGAAGACCAATCTCTCGACCGCTCCCCGGGCTGACGCGCCGGACGCCGAGCTCGCCGGGCGTGTCGCGCTCGGCGACACCGCGGCCTTTGAAACCCTGATGCGCGGCATAACCGGATGCTTTTCCGCACCGCGCGCGCCATCCTGCGCGACGACGCCGAGGCCGAGGATGCGCTGCAGGAGGCATATCTC
>JAICPQ010000240.1 GCA_025929745.1 Burkholderiales bacterium
AGATAGCTGCGCGCCAAGCCCTCCAGGCGGCGCGCCTCCCATCCCTCCAGCTGGAAAGCCGGCTTGCCGTCGAGACGATCGAGGTACTCACAGACGAGCGCGGATTCCTCCATGCCCACGCCATCGTCCCGAACGAGGTAGGGCACGCGGCCGGACAGGTTGATGCCGTAGTAGGGACTGCCGGTCGTGCGCGTCTTCGCGGTGATGATTTCGACGCGGCTCGTGAGCCCTTTCTCGAGGACCACGATGCGCGCCATGCGCGCGTAAGGAGAACCGGGCGTAACGTAAAGCTTCATGCGGCGCGCTCACGGATCAGGTCCCAGATGTGATTGCGGTATTCGTGGCACTGCGACGACTTCTTGATCTCCAGGGTGCGCGGGCGCGGCAGCTCGATTTTCACTTCCTCGCGGATGCGCCCGGGACGCGCGCTCAGCACGACGACGCGATCGCCGAGGAACACCGCCTCCTCGATGTCGTGGGTGACGAAGACGATGGTCTTGCGCGTGCGCTCCCAGAGGCGCGTCACTTCCTCCTGCATGCTTTCGCGCGTCTGCGCGTCGAGCGCGCCGAACGGTTCGTCCATGAGAAGCACCTTCGGGTTAAAGGCCAGCACGCGCGCAAGCGCCACGCGCTGCTTCATGCCGCCGGAGAGCTCGGCGGGATAGTGGTTGCGGAACTCCGTGAGTCCGATCATCTCGAGGTACGAGCGCACCGTCGCCTCGATCTCGTCCTTGCGAAAGCCTTGCGCTTCGAGACCCCAAGCGACGTTGCCTGCTACGGTCTTCCACGGGAAGAGCGCGAATTCCTGGAACATCATGCCGCGGTCGGGACCGGGACCGTTCACCGCGTTGCCGTAGACACGGATGGCGCCCGCCTCCGCGGGAATGAACCCGCCCATGATGTGAAGCAGTGTGCTCTTGCCGCAGCCGCTCGGGCCGATGACCGTCACGAACTCGCCGTCGCGCACTGCGAGGTGCTCGACGTCGAGGACCGGAAGGGTGCGGCCGTCCTTGGCGTAGCTCTTGCGGACGCCGAGCGCTTCGAGCGCTATTTTTCCCGCTTGGTCGCCCATCCGTGCCCGGAGAGGTCGAACTTGACGCCGGCGAGCTCCAGCTTCTTCTCGAAGTAAAGGGTGTTCCCGGAGAGCTTGGAAAGGTCCACGGGCGGCGGCGGCTGGGACACCGCGCCCGCCTTGCGCGCGCGCGCCTCGGCTTCTCCAAGATCCTCCACGTGCACACCGAAATGGTCCAGCCCGTAGCCGTCGGGATAGGGGTTTGGAGTTTCCTTTGTGCGCTTCCAGCACACGATGGCGAGGTTGATGTAGCCGTCGGTGAGATAAACCTCGCGCGCGAGATCGCTGTCGCCGCGCGAGATTTCCTCGAGACCGAGGGCCCTCTTGAAAAGCTCCGCCGTAACGAAGGGATCTTCCGCCGTGATTGCGATGTGTCTGATTTTGCCCATGCCTATCCCGAGTATGCGAGCAGCCGTTCCAGATCCGCGAGCGTCTTCTCGACGTTGCGCCCCTCGCGCGCGATGCGTCGGTTGCGCAGCCAGCACGCGAGCGCTCCGGAGCGCTGGCCGTCCTCGCCGACCTCGCGCGAGATGCGCATTACCGTCTCCACACGGGGCTTGCGGCGCCTCACGTAGTTGGCGAGTGCGACGTGCATTTTGTCATTGCCGGCGAGCTCTTCGGCGAGCACCGCGGCGTCTTCCATCGCCATGCCGGCGCCCTGGCCGATATTCGGCGTCATGGCGTGCGCCGAGTCGCCAAGGAGTACGGCCTTGTCCCGCGTCCAGTACCCGGCCCACAGCTCCTCGATGTCGGTGGTGATGATCTGGTGCGGCTGCGGCAGGCGCGAAAAGAGATGGCGCACCGGCTCGTGGGTGAACTGCGAAAACATGCGCGGCAGGTCGGGCACCGGCTGCTCGTGGCGCGGCGAATTGAAAGTGGTCCACACGTAGAGCCGCTTCTCCGAGATCGGCACCAGGCCGATGCGCTGGCCGCGTCCGAGATACTCGGTGAAGCAGCGCACGTCCGCGACGTTGTCCATGACGAGGCGATGCGAGCGGTATCCCATGTAGCGCGGCCGTGTTTCCCCGAAGACCTCGCGCCGCACCTGGGAGTGGATGCCGTCGGCGCCCACCAGGAGGTCGGCGTTCAATGAGGCTGCGCTCTTGATGAAGGCGCCGAAGTTGACCGTGCACGGCGGCAGCCTGCGGAAAAGCGTGCCCAGAAGATGCGCGCGATGCACGAGCGCGCCCTGCGCCAGCTTGCCCGCCTGGTAGAGCGGTCGGTAGTCGCGCGTGGCGAGCAGGCGCCCGGTTCGATCGCGCGTCTCGCGCGTGAGATAAGGCCAGGAGTCGCGTCGCACTTCGTCGGCGAGGCCGTTCTTCTCGAGCATGCGCATCGCGTTGGGATTCATGATGATCCCCGCGCCCACCGGATTGAGCTGCGGCGCGCGCTCGAGCACGGTCGAGCGGATGCCGCGCAAGGCGAGCTCGCGCGCAAGCGACAGTCCGGCGATACCGCCGCCGACGATGACGATTTTCATCGACGTCGATACTGTATATATTTACAGCCCATGACGAACTTGCTCATCCCCTTCGAATGCCCCATCTGCGGTGCCGATGGCTTTCGCCCGGTCACCGTCAAGGGCCGCGACGGTCTCCCCCGCCCGACGCAAGCCTATGAATGCAGAGGCTGCAGCACGATGTTCCGCGAGCGCGAGCGCTTCACCAAGCATCGCCGCAGCGTCGCAGGGGAAAGAAAAACGGAATCTTAGCGGCGTATGATGGGCGCGGCATGAGCTCATTGGATAGCTTCGCCGCGGAAAGCCGCGCTGCCGGTTTCGAGGAAGTGCTCGAGCGCAAGTGGCCGCCGAACAAGGTGCTCGAGACGCACACGCATCCCTTCTCCGTCCGGGCGCTCGTCGTTCAGGGCGAGATGTGGCTCACCGTCGGCGATTCCGTCCAGCACCTGCGCGCGGGCGAGCGCTTCGCACTCGATGAGGGCGTGCCGCACGCCGAACGCTACGGTGCCGAAGGCGCGACTTTCTGGGTGGCGCGGCGCTACAGCGCTACCGCTTCGCGCGGCTGATCGGCGTCCGGCGTTCGGTTCTCGGCGTCATCCTGGCGTGCACGGTGCCGGCGCAAGGACAGGTGCCACCGAGCGAAGCCGAAGCGGCCCTCTACACAGGGTTGCACGCGGCAGCGCAGCGAGGCGATGTCGCCGCCATCCGCCGTCTGGCCGCAGGCGGCGCGAGTGTCGAGGCCCGCGACGCGTACGGCCGCACGCCGCTCCATGTCGCGACTTTCGCCCGCCAGCGCGAGGCGATTCACGCGCTCGTGCAAGCCGGCGCCGATCTTCACACGCTGGAGAATGATCGCTACGACTGCGTGACCATCGCCGCGGTCTCGGACGACGAGGAAACATTGCGCGCCCTGCTCTCGCTCGGTGCGTCCGCGCGGCTTGTCACCAGCCGCTACGACGGCACGGCGCTCATCGCCGCCGCGCACCTCGGGCACGACGGCGTGGTGCGCCAGCTCATCGCCGCCGGGGCCCCGCTCGACCACGTCAACAACCTGCACTGGACCGCGCTGATCGAATCGATCGTGCTCGGCGACGGCGGACCGCGCCACGTGCAGACGCTGAAGGCGCTCGTCGACGCCGGCGCCAGCACGCAACTCGCGGACCGCGGCGGCAACACGCCGCTCAGGCTCGCCAAGTCGCGCGGATATAAAGACATGGTCC
>JAICPQ010000286.1 GCA_025929745.1 Burkholderiales bacterium
CGGTCGTTAACACCGCGCTTAACCACCATGTTGATCTTGATCGGGCCGAGCCCGGCGGCCGCTGCCGCGTCGATCCCTTCCAGGACTCGCGCGACTGCGAAGTTCGCGTCGTTCATCGCGCGGAAGGTCGCGTCGTCGAGCGAATCGAGGCTCACGGTGACGCGATCGAGGCCCGCGTCCTTGAGCGCGCTGGCCTGCTTGGCCAGCAGCGAACCGTTCGTCGTCAGGGTGAGTTCTACGTTGAGCGCAGCGAGCATTCCGACGAGGCGCGGCAGGTCGCGCCGCACCAGCGGCTCGCCGCCGGTGAGGCGGATTTTCTGCACGCCCAGGTCGACAAAAACGCGCGCCAGTCGGGCGATCTCCTCGAAAGAGAGGATCGCCTCGTGCGGCAGGAAGCGGTAGCTCGAGTCGAACACCTGCCGCGGCATGCAGTAGGTGCAGCGGAAATTGCAACGGTCGGTGACCGAAATGCGCAGGTCGCGCATCTCCCGGCCGCGCGTGTCGGCAAGGCGCCCGCCCGCGAAAACCGGAACGCTCGAAGACCCTGCGATGATCGGAATAACCTTCTTCATCAAAGGCTTTTCACTCGGAAAACCATTATAGAGCGCGTATAGTTCGCCGGGTGGAGAAACCCTCGTTTGCCGTCGCGGTGGTGATGCAGCGCCGGCCCGCGCAAAGCCGATGGGCCGACTGCGTTTGGGAGCCGCACGGCGTGATCGCCGATCCGGGCGGCGCTCCACGCAAGCTGCGCGAAGACGGCGCTGCCGCGCAGTGGCTGCATCCGGGATTCAAGATCGTGCTCCACCGGGACGAGCACGAGGGTTACTACCTCAACGTATCGGCGCCGCACCCGAAGGTGTTTGTCCTTTGGCGCATGGACGGTGAGCAGGCGCTGCCGCTCGACGTGACCGCGAGCTCGGAAGAGGCCTCGCGCTGGCTCGACGCCACGCATTCGGTGGATGGCGTAGCCATGCCGCCGGAGATCTTCGCGTGGCTCGGCGATTACGTGGAGAAGAACTACCGCCCGGAGCCTAAGAAGCGCATCAAGCCCCGCTCGTTCCAGCACCCGAAGGATCGCGTTTAGCCGTGGCCGAGGAGAAGAAAGAAGAAGCCTTTCTCGACCGCTGGTCGCGGTTGAAGAAAGAGCAGAAGGAACCGCCGGCGCCGGTGAAGGACGAGACAGCGGCGCCCACGTTGCCGCCGGTGGAGAAGCTCACGCCGGAATCCGATTTCACCGGGTTCATGCACCCGAAGGTGGATGACACGCTTCGTCGTGTGGCGCTGCAGAAGCTCTTCAGCGATCCGCACTTCAACATCCCCGATCCATTTGAGCCGTATTCGCGCGACTTCAACGTGGAAGACCCGATCCCGCCGGAGCTTCTCGCCACGCTCAAGCAGGCCGAGCAGCTCGTGTTCGGCGAGAAGCAACCGAAGGAGGAGGTCGCGTCGCAGGAGAAGGAAAAGCCGCAAGCCGATGAGCCTGGAAAGCAAGACGCTTAAAGTCTGCAGCTGTAACCGCACGATTGCGCTGGAAGCGGACGCGCTCGCCGCGGCGCTGAAAACCGGCGCGCCGCTCAAGGTGCATCATCAGCTTTGCCGCAGCGACGCGGCCGCCTTCCAGTCCGCGCTCGGCGCCGCCGACGAAGCGATCGTCGCCTGCACGCAGGAAGCCGCGCTCTTCGGCGAGATCACGCAGAAGCCGATACGGTTCGTGAACGTGCGCGAGCTCGCCGGCTGGTCGGCGCAGAAGTCGACGCCCAAGATCGCGGCGCTCATCGCCATGGTCGCGTTGCCCGAAGCCGAGCCCACGCTCGCGGTCGAGTTCAAATCGCAAGGGCAGGTGCTCGTCATCGGCCCGGCCGAGGCCGCGCTCGACTGGGCGGAGCGACTCTCCGGTCAGCTGGAAGTCTCGGTGCTCCTCACGAGCCGTGGCGGCGAGCTTCCGCTCGAGCGGCGCTATCCGATCTGGTCGGGCAAGCCGGTTTCAGTAAGAGGCTGGCTCGGCGCTTTCGAGGTGGAATGGCGCCAGGAAAACCCGATCGACCTGGATCTTTGCACGCGCTGCAACGCGTGCATCCGGGCTTGCCCCGAAGACGCGATTGGCTACGACTACCAGATCGATCTCGCGAAGTGCAAGGACCATCGCGATTGCGTGAAAGCCTGCGGCGATATCGGCGCGATCGATTTTTCGCGCAGCGAAGTGTCGCGCAGCGACGCCTTCGATCTCGTCTTCGACTTGTCGAAGGAAGCGCTAATCCGGACCCACGAGCTGCCGCAGGGCTATCTCGCGCCGGGCGACGACCCGCTCGAGCAGGCGCTCGCCGCGCAGAAGCTGGTCGGCCTCGTCGGCGAGTTCGAGAAGCCGCGCTTCTTCCACTACCGCGAGAAGATCTGCGCGCATAGCCGTTCGGGGAAGCAGGGTTGCAACGCGTGCATCGACGTGTGCTCGAGCGGCGCAATCACTCCGGCGGGCGACAAGGTGAACGTCGAGGC
>JAICPQ010000070.1 GCA_025929745.1 Burkholderiales bacterium
TCCTCGATTCGCGGGGTTTCCGGCCCTTCTACGGCGGCTACTCCTGGACCGCGCATCGCGTCCTGGGCGTCGTGTCGCTGCAGTTGAAGCACCCGCTGCTCGCGCTTCTCGGTTTTGGTTTGATCATCGCAGCCTGCGTGGTGCTCTTCCTGCGCGTGCCATCGAGCTTCGTGCCGGCGGAAGACCAAGGCTACATCTTCGGCAACGTGCAGCTGCCCGACGGCGCGACGCTCGAGCGCACGCGCAAGGTGGCGGGCGAGCTCGGAAGCATCGCGCAGTCGACCCCGGGCGTGCAGAACGTGATGGTGATCAACGGCTTCGATCTTCTGGGCGGCGGCAACAAGACGAATGCCGCCACCATGTTCATCCCGCTCAAGCACTGGGACGAGCGCAAGGACCGCCCCGCGCTGGCGGTCGCAGGCGACGTCGCGGCGAAAGGCTCGGCGCTGCGCGAAGGCATGGCGCTCGCGTTCAATCCGGCCGCGATCCGCGGTCTCGGCACCGCGGGCGGCTTCGAGCTCTACGTACAGGCGCGCACCGACCCGAGCCCGCAGCGCCTCTTCCAGGTGACGCAGGCATTCCTCGGCGCGCTGCGTGAGCATCCGGAGCTCACCGGTATCAATTCGTTCTACCGCCCGACGGTGCCGCAGCTCCACGTGGAGGTGGATCGCGAGAAGGCGATCTCGCTCGGCGTGCCGGTGCCCGAGGTGTTCGAGGCGCTGCAAAGCACCATGTCCGCGCTCTACGTGAACGACTTCAACAAGTTCGGCCGCACCTACCGCGTGCAGATGCAGGCCGACGCGGCCTTCCGCGCCCAACCCGAGGACCTCGGCTCGGTGTACGTGCGCTCGCAGACCACGCGCGAGATGATCCCGCTCAAGGCGCTCATCCGCACGAGCAATGTCATCGGCCCGGAGCAGCTCGAGCGCTTCAACGGCTTTGTTGCCGCGCGCGTGCTCGGCAACGGCCGCCCCGGCGTGTCTTCCGGCGAGGCGATCCGCGCGGTCGAGGAAGTCGCGGCAACGGCGCTGCCCGAGGGCTACCAGATCGCCTGGTCGGGCCAGGCGTTTCAGGAAAAGCGCACCGGCCGCGCCTCGGCCATCGCCTTCTCGCTCGCCATCGTCATGGTGTTCCTCATCCTCGCCGCGCTTTACGAGCGCTGGCTTCTGCCTTTCGCCGTGGTGATGGCGGTGCCCTTCGCAGTGGTGGGCGCGCTTGGCTTCGTGTGGATGCGCGGACTCGAGAACGACATCTACTTCCAGATCGGCCTTGTCGTGCTGATCGGCCTCGCGGCGAAAAATGCCATTTTGATCGTGGAATTCGCGCAGCAGGGCTTCCTCGAGGGGAAAAGCGCGGTCGAGGCGGCGCTCAACGCGGCGCGCCTTCGCTTCCGGCCGATCGTCATGACCTCGCTCGCTTTCGTGCTGGGCGTGCTGCCGCTCATGCTTTCGACCGGCGCCGGCGCCGGCGCGCGACGCTCGATGGGCACTGGCGTGGTCGGCGGCATGCTGATCGCGACCTTCGTCGCGACGATCTTCATCCCGCTTTTCTTCGTGCTGGTCGCGCGGCGACGCAAGCCGCGTCACGCGCCCGAACCGGCGCCAGCCGAATGAAGGCGCTTCTCCTGCTCGCGCTGCTCGCCGGCTGCAGCGTCGGCCCGAAGTACGAGCGCCCCGAGATGCCGCTGCCCGCCGAGTTTGCGGCGCCCGCCCCGGCAGCCGGCGCTGAAATCCCGCCCGACTGGTGGAAGCTGTACGGCGACGCCCGGCTCGACGAGCTGGTCGCCTCGGTGCGCACGCGCAATGCGGATCTCCGTATCGCGGCGGCGCAGGTCGAGGAAGCCGAAGCGGTGCTACGCCAGGCGCGCGCCGCGGTGTTTCCGGAAATCACGGGTTCTTTCACTCGCACGCGCTCGCGCGTCGGCACCCTGACCGCACCGCCGCCGGTGGCGAGCGCGCCGCTCGAGCGCAACGACGCGCGCCTCGTGGTCTCGACTTCCTACGAGCTCGACTTCTGGGGCCGCGTCCAGGGTGCCGGTGCAGCGGCGCAAGCCGGCCTGACCGGCGCGCAGCTCACGCGCGAGGTGGTTACGCTCACCCTCGGCGGGCTCACGGCGCAGACCTATTTCGGCCTGCGCTCGCTCGACGCGCAGATCGAGGTGCTCACCCGGAGCATCGAGCTGCGCCAGGAGTCGCTCGCCATCGCCGAGGCGCGCGCCCAAGCAGGACTCGCCTCCGAGCTCGACGTGCACCAGGCGAGAGGCGCGCTCGCCGATGCGCTCGTGCAGCGCCGCGACGCGGGACGCAACCGCGCGCTGCTCGAGCGCCAGCTCGGACAGCTCTCGGGAACGCTGGATCTCAAGCTCGCGGGCGGCGACCTTTTCACGCTGCCGGTACCGCCAACGCCGCCCGCCGGTCTGCCCTCGAGCCTGCTCGAGCGGCGACCCGACATCCGCGCCGCCGAGCAGACCATGGTGGCGGCAAACGCGCAGATCGGCATCGCGCGCGCCGCGCGCTTCCCTGCTGTCTCGCTCACCGCCTCGGCGGGCGGACAGAGCGCCGCGGTCGAGGACATCGTGCGAAGCGGTGTGTGGTCGCTCGGCCTGGGCATCGTCATGCCGCTCTTCGACGCCGGACGGCGAGCGGCGGTCGAGGACCAGACGCAGGCACGCTACCGGCAGACGGTCGCGTCATGGCAGCGCTCGGTCGAAGGCGCCTTCCGCGAAGTCTCCGACGCGCTCGTCAACCTCGAGCAGGCGAGCGCATCCGAAGCCGATCTGCGCGAGCGCCTTGACGCCGCCCGCAACGCGCTCGAGCTCTCGCGCATTCGCTACGACTCCGGCTACTCGCCGTACCTCGAGGTCCTGGACGCGCAGCGCACCGCCAATGACGCGGAGCTCGCCTTCGTGCGCAACCGCCAGGCACGCCTCGCCTTCAGCGTCGACCTGATGAAGGCGCTCGGCGGCGGCTGGAGCGAGAAAGACTAGGCAAGACCGGCCTTGGCGCGCTTCGCCGCGAGGCGCTCGCGCGTCTTGGCAGTCTCGACGACGAAGCGCACATGCTTGCCGCGCCCTACCTGCTCCACCGGGTCGTGCACCGAGAATTCGAAAGTCACCTTGCGCCCGTCGAGCTCCGCGATGCGCGCCTCGATTCTGACTGTGAGACCGAGCGGCGTCGCCGCGAGGTGGTCGATGGACACGTGCGCGCCCACCGAGTCTTCACCGGGGTCGAGATGCGCGAGCAGGAAATCGCGGCATGCGTACTCGACATCGCTCACCATGCGCGGCGTGGCATAGACCATGCCTTCTTTTCCCATGAAGCCGATGCAGCGCGCCTCGTCCACCAGGATGGATTTCGCGGTCTCGACGCCTGGCTTGAGCGAGGGCTTCACGGCGCCTTGTAGCCGGCGCGCTCGACCGCCTTTCTCATCTCGGCGACGCCCGCCTTCGCCGGGTCGTAGGTAACCCTGGCGCGCGCCTCAGCAAGCGAAACATCGACCTTCTGCACGCCGGCCAGGCCGGATAGCATCCGGGTGACGCTCTTGACGCAGCCCTCGCAATCCATGCCTTCGACTTTGAGCTCGACGGTTTCCATGCTGTCCATTCTACTGTGCCTGCTTGCGCCGCTGGCGGCGGCACAGGATCGCAGCTTCGATTCCGCCGGCGTGCGCATCCGCTATGTCGACTACGGCAGCGGCGCCGCGGTGCTCCTCATCCACGGCTTCACCGCCGACCTCGAGCGTTCCTGGATGGAGACCGGAATCCTGCCGGACCTGGCGCGCGATCATCGCGTGATCGCCTTCGATCTGCGCGGCCACGGCGCGAGCGACAAGCCGCACGAGCCGCGCGCCTACGACGAAGTGGCGCTCGACGCCATTCGCCTGCTCGACCACCTCGCCATCGACAGGGCGCATGTCGTCGGCTATTCGCTCGGCGGCATCATCGCGGCGAAGCTGCTCACCACGCACCCGCAACGCTTCGCGAGCGCGCTCCTCGGCGGCGCGGCGTACCGGCGCTCGCGCAGCGAGCGCTCCGATCGCGAGGCCGACGCCGCGGCGCGCGAGATCGAGGCGGGCGTTTATCGCGCGTTGCTGGTGTCCACGGCGCCGACCGACGAGCCGTCCCTGAAGGAGGAAAACATCCTCGCCCGATCCGCGGAGATCGCCGAGCGGAACGATCAGCGCGCGCTCGCCGCGCTTATGCGCGCACGGCGCGCGCTCGTCGTTTCCGATGCGGAAATCGCCACCGTCCGCGTGCCCTCGCTCGCCGTGGTTGGCGCCGCAGATCCGGCGCTTCCCCGCGTCAAGGCCATGCAGGGCGTATGGGCCGGCCTCGAGGTGGTCGTGCTTCCCGGCGCGACGCATCCGACCGTGCATCCGCGCAGTCTGCCGCGCCACGCCGCCTTTCGCGAAGCGATCCGCGGGCACATTGCACGCGCGAAACACCGTCCCCATATATAAGGCCTATGAAGTACAAGGATTACTACAAGATCCTCGGCGTCGAGCGCGGCGCGTCCGAGGACGACATCAAGAAGGCCTACCGCAAGCTCGCGCGCAAATACCACCCCGACGTTTCGAAGGAATCGAACGCCAAGGAGCGCTTCCAGGAAGTTTCGGAGGCGTACGAGACCCTGCGGGACAAGGAAAAGCGCGCGGCCTACGACAGCTTGGGCTCGTTCCGGCCGGGTCAGGATTTCCGTCCGCCGCCCGACTGGTTCGACCGTTTCGGCGCCGGGCGCAACGAGGACCTGCACGGCGTAGACCTCGGCGAGCTGTTCGAATCGATGGGCCTCTTCGGGCGCGCCGGGCGGCGGCGCTCGCGCGGCGCGTTCCCGGGCGAGGATTACGAGGTGCCGGTGCGCCTCACGCTGGAGGAGGCGGCGCGCGGTACCGAGCGCGTGGTGCAGCTCGACGCGCGCAGCTTCACCGCGCGCATTCCACGCGGCGCGATCGACGGCCAGCGCCTGCGCCTGCGCGGCAAGGGCGGCCCGGGCATGAACGGCGGTCCGCCGGGCGACCTCTACCTCCAGATCGCGCTCGACCCGCACCCGCTCTATCGCGCGAGCGGGCATGACCTCGAGCTCGAGGTTCCCGTGGCGCCGTGGGAGGCCGCGCTCGGCGCGCAGGTCGAAGTGCCGACGCTCGAAGGGCGCGTGACCATGAAAGTTCCCCCGGGATCGCGCGCCGGGCAGAAGCTGCGGCTCAGCGGCAAGGGCCTGCCCAAACCGAGCGGGGGGGCGGGCGATCTTTATGCGGTGCTCAACATCGCCGTGCCGGCGACGCTCACCGATCGCGAGAAAGCACTCTTCGAGCAGCTCCGCGAAACATCGCGTTTCGACCCGCGCGCGCGCTTCAGCTAGGAGAAGGGCCGGGCATGCTCCTTGCGAGCTTCGGCCGCATGGCACTCACGGAAAAACAGACCCAGGAGCTGCACAAGGCCATCGAGCAGCGCCGCGCAACCCTTCTCGCCGAGCTGCGCGAAGACGCCGAGCGCGTGCGTAACGGCCGCTTCCGGGACCTCGCCGGTTCCGCACCGGATCCCGGCGACGAATCGGTCGCCACGCTGATCGGCGATCTTGCGCACGCCGACATGGGGCGCGACCTCGACGAGTTGCGCGGCCTCGAAGCCGCGCGCACGCGCCTCGCCGACGGGAGCTACGGGGTGTGCATAGCGTGCGGCGGCGACATCGGCGTCGAGCGGCTGCGCGCCAATCCCTCCGCGGTGCGTTGCATCGATTGCCAGACGATGTACGAGAAGACGCACCTCAGCCCGAGCTCTACCCCCGGCTCAAGCCTTTAGCACGCATTTGTCGTAGAGGCGCGGGAACGCGCCCGCTGGGTCGTACTTCTTCTTGAGCGCGTCGTAGGCCTCTCCGCCGTAGCGGCGGTAGAACTCGCCCTCGCTGAAGTAGCAGTCCGAGTAAAGCGACTTGATGCCGCCGAGCTCGGCCACCTTCGCTTCGATCAGCCGGTTGAAATGACCGGGCGCGTGCGCCGCGCGCGTGCGCTTCACGTCCCAGAAACCGAAGTTGACATACCAGCCGCGCTGCAGCGGATAGAGCGCGAAGTTGCCGTGCGCGCCGCCGATGGGACAGATCCACATCGGCCACAAGCCGATCTCGCGAGCATAGAAATCGAGGAACTCGCCGGTACACGCGATCGGGATGTCCACGTCCTGGATCACCGACTCCGAATGCACGCCGAGCGCGCGCTCGAGCTTTTTCGTCACGCCCACGCGGCTATTCCAGCGCATGATCTTGGTGTACGTCTTGGAACCAAGGCGCCCCCGGCCATAGAGCCGCCGGATGAGGGGATTCTGGGCGAACACATTCTTCGAGCACCAGAACCAGTCCGTGTCCCAGCGCCAGACGTAATCGTGCACGCTCAGATAGTCTTCGCGCTTCTCGCCGATCGAGCGGTAGTAGATGTGCTCGAAGGTGTAATCGCTCGTATACGGCGCTCGCTCGACGAAGCGCCCGAGCGTGATGAACATGCGCTGCGGCGAGAACACCGTGCCGTCGATGAAATCGGCCTCGCCCGCCTCGAGATACCGCTCCAGCTCCCCGAAGTGGCTGAACGGCACATGGGTAAGCTGGACGTACGGCTGGACCGGAATGGTCTTCGCCTTCACGCGTAATGCGTAGCCGAGCGTGCCGTACGAATTCGGAAAGCCGAAGAAAAGGTCGGCGTGCTCGTTGTCGCGCGTGCAGCGCACGATGCGCCCGTCGCCAAGAAGCACGTCGAGCTCAAGCATGGTGTCGTGCACGAGCCCGTGCCGGTGCGAGGTCGACTCGATGCCGACGCCGGCGACCGCGCCGCCCAGCGTGATGGTCTTCAACTGCGGCACCACGGCCGGCATGACGCCGTGCGCGAGGCACTCGCGCGTCAGGTCTTCGTACGCGATCATGCCCTCGGCCTCGACGAAGCCATCGCGAATCGCGAGCACCTGGTTGAAGGAGCGCACATCGAGACGCCGGCGCGCGCCGACCGCGCGGTCGCGGAAGAGGTTCGAGGTTTCCTTCGCGAGCGCGACCGGTCCCGCGCCGTGCTTCAGGCTCTCGATCAGGGATTGCCGCTTGGCTGCGTGCGCCGCAGCCGCGTCAGCCATGCCCGACGCGACGCGGCGCTAGCACCTCGCGCACTCTTTCCTCGTAGAGGAACTCGCGCGTCATCGGGTAGCTCGTGGTGTTGCCCTTGGAGAACACCACCTGGAAGAGGTGCGTGCGGCCGGCCGGCGAGCGGAACATCTCGGCGCAGCCGTAGAGATAGATGCGCCAGATGCGGCGGAAGCGCTCATCGAAGCGCTTCGGGTCGAGCGCGCGGATCCGGTCCCAGTTCCTGTCGAAGCGCTCGCCCCAGACGTCCAGCGTAAGCGCGTAATGCCGGCGCAGGTTTTCGATGTCGAGGACTTCCAGCCCGCAGTTCTCCATCTCGACGATGACATCGGCGAGGCTCGGGATCCAGCCGCCGGGAAACACGTACTTGCGGATGAAGAAATCGGTGTCGAAGCGTCCGACGTGGCCGATGAAGTGGATGAGGCCGATGCCGCCCTGCTTGAGCAGGCTCGCATGCGAGCGGATGACTTCCGCGAGCTGGTCGCGTCCGGCGTGCTCGAGGCAGCCGATCGAGACCACCTTGTCGAATTCCTTTGGGCCGGAGCGGAAATCCTCGTGCATCTGCACGGCGTTCTTGATGCCGTACTTCTCGATTTGGCGGCGGGCATGGTCCGCCTGCGCGCCGGTAGTGTTGATGCTCGTGATGCGTACGCCGTAATGCATCGCCGCGTGCATGAGGAAACCGCCGAAGCCCGAGCCGACGTCGACCACTTCCTCGCCTGGCTGCAGGCGTACTTTGCGCGCGACGTGGTCGGCCTTTGCGCGCTGCGCGTCCTCGAGCGTGCGCGTAGCCTCCGTCCAGTACGCGCACGTATAGAACATGTAAGGGTCGTCGAGCCACAGCTTGTAAAACTCGTTCGGCAGCGCGTAATGCGCCTCGGCGTTGGCGCGCGCCCGCGCACGCGCCGAGTTCGAATGCGTGAGCTCGTGCCAGCGGTTGCGCAGCGAGACAAGAAACCCGCCGCGCCGGTCGAATCCGCCTTCCATACCGGCAGCGAGCGCTTTGGGCAGGCTTCCTTCGATGTCGAGCTCCCCGTCGAAGTACGCCTCGAGCAAGCCGACATAGCCGAAGGCCGCGACACGCCAGTAGACGGAGGCTTTATTGAACACCAGCGTGAATGCCGGCGCGGCATCGCGCGTGCGCGTCGCGGTGCCATCGGCATAGCGCACCGCGAAGGGAATCGGGGTGCGCTCACCGACCGCGCGCAGCAAGCTCTCGATGGAGCGTTTCACTGAGCCCGAATTTTACCGTCGGGTGGCGGCCGCGGTGGTGGCAGTCCCGGGGCCAGTTCTGCTAGCCTCGGCGTTGCACCAGAAACGCAAGGAGTCCGCCATGGCAGCCAAAAAGGGAAATGCGCCGGGAAATGCGTCGGGAAATGTGTCGGCAACCCCCTCCCGGTCCCCCGCCGAGAGCGCCGCCCCGGCCAAGCCTGCACCGAAGAAAGCTTCAAGCAAGGCGGCGGCACCCACGCCGCAGAAAACGCCCACCTCGCCGAGCTTCGACAGCAACGCCCGCGCCAACATCTCGCAGGAAGAGTTGCGACGGCTGATTTCCGAGGCGGCCTACTACCGCGCGAAGCAGCGCGGCTTCGCACCCGGTCACGAGCTCGAAGACTGGATCGCGGCCGAAGCCGAAGTCATCGGCCGCCTCAATAGCCCGGGCGGCGCTCCCTAGACCGGCACCCCTGCCGTGGTCCGAACGGCGCATCGCGCCGGGTCGGCTTATTGCTCGCTCGTTCGTTGTAGGAGCGTGCAATGAAGATTTGCGTATTGAGCCGTACCGGCCGCGGCGGACGCCACGACCCCCATGTGTTCCATCTCGGCAGCCGGCGGCACCCGGTAGTCGCGTTGCTCGACGAATGGACGGAAGGCGAGCACCGGTACTTCAAGGTAGTAGTTGAGGATGGCCGCCGTTTCGTTCTGCGCCACGATCCTGCGACCAATGCATGGGAGCTCGCGGCGGCTTACGGCGGCGGGGCGCTGCCCGCCGCCGTAGTGCGCATCTAGCGCGTTCCCGTCGCGCCGGAGCCAGCGGCAGGGGACCCCGCCGCCACTTCACGGCTGCCCAGCAGCTCGACATCAACTCGACGGTTCGGCTCGAAGCAGTCAATGAGCTTCTTGCCAGTGAGCTTGGCGCAGGTGCCCGCGCTGAACTCGCGGGTCTCGCCCCGGCCCTCGGACTTGATGCGCTCGGGGCTCACGCCTTTCTGCACCAGATACTCGCGCACCGCTGCGGCGCGCGCTGCAGACAGCTTCTCGTTGTACTGCTCGGAGCCAATCGGATCAGCGTACCCGATTGCCAACACCTCCTCGACCTTGGCGTCCTTGGTGGCCGAAGCGATCTCATCCAGCTTCTGCTTGCCTGTCTCGCGCAGCTGCGCCTTGTCGAACTCGAACAGCACATCGGCCGACAGCGTGATGCGCTGAATCACGGGGCGCGGCGGCGCGACTAGCGCAAGCGGCGCAGGAGCGGGCGCGGGTGCCGGCGCGGGCTCGAGCTTGGGCTCGGGGGCGGCGGCGACCGGGGCGGGCGGCGGCTGGAGCTGCGCAACGGCGATGCGGTCGCATGGCTCCGCGGCATGTTGCGGCGCCCAGTGACCGGCGCGTACGCAGGTACCGAAGCCGTTCAGCACGACTTGCCCGTTGGAGGACTGGGCGTAGCCGGGAAGCGGTCTCGCACCGGGCTGGGTCGACTGCGCGCCCGCGACACTGGCGAACGCCGCAAGAGCGGCGGCGATGGCTACGGCACTCACGCGGTGCGCTGAGGGAGGGTTGAATCGCTTGGTCATAGTTGCTGTCCTTTCCGAGTCTGCTTTGCAAGAAATCCGCCGCCCCGAGCGAGGAGCCGGGCGCCGCGGCCGAAGTAAGCACCGGGGAAGCAGCAACTAATGTGCCTCGACCGGACTATTGCGCCGCTGCACATCTTGCTGCAGCCGCGGCGTACGCTCTTGCCCATGAGCCACGCCTACACCATCCTCGGCATCTTCTGCGCTGTGCTGCTCTTCGGCCTCGCCGCGTGCGAGCGCGAGGGCCCGGCGGAGAAGGCGGGACGCAGCGTCGATCGCGCCGCGAAGGATGTGCGCGACGCAATCAAGAAATAGCGCTGTTGAGCTTTTCTATCGACCGAATAATCAAATTCGATTTGATCTATTGAGCGCGCGCTCGTAGTCTCGGCCTCCCCCAACGGAGGATCTATGGCTAAAGCGCTCAAGGGCAGCAAAACCCACGACAACCTCAAAGCCGCGTTCGCCGGCGAGTCGCAGGCGAACCGACGCTATCTCTATTTCGCCGCGAAAGCCGACGTCGAAGGGCAGAACGACGTCTCGGCGCTGTTTCGCTCCACCGCCGAAGGCGAGACCGGACACGCGCACGGTCACCTCGAGTACCTCGAGCAGGTCGGCGATCCGGCGACCAACCTGCCGATCGGCCGCACGCGCGAGAACCTGAAAGCCGCGGGGGCCGGCGAGACGCACGAGTACACCGACATGTATCCGGGCATGGCGAAGCAGGCGCGCGACGAAGGCTTCGGCGAGATCGCCGACTGGTTCGAGACGCTCGCGAAAGCCGAGCGCAGCCACGCAAACCGCTTTCAGAAAGCGCTGGACGCTCTCGCCGACTAAAGCGTGCGATGAGAGAGGGATCGCTCGAAGCTCCGACCCGGCATGCGCTCGCCTGGAAAGACCCCGAGTTCTGGGCCCAGGCCAAAGCCGAGAAGGAGCTCGAGCGCATTTTCGCCATCTGCCACGGCTGCCGCCGCTGCGTCAGCCTGTGCA
>JAICPQ010000253.1 GCA_025929745.1 Burkholderiales bacterium
CCATCCGGACGTCCCCGAGCAGCTGCGCGGCACGTATGCCGGTCTCTGCAGCGCGCCGGTGCTGGAGTACTTCAAGCGCCTCGGTGTCACGGCGGTCGAGCTGCTTCCGGTGCACGCCATCGTCGACGAGCGGCGGCTCCTGCATCACGGCCTGCGCAACTACTGGGGGTACAACACGATCGGCTTTTTTTCGCCGGAGATGCGCTACTCCGCGAGCGGCACGCTCGGCGAATTCAAAAGCATGGTGAAGACCCTGCACGCGAGCGGCATGGAAGTGATCCTCGACGTCGTCTACAACCACACCGCGGAAGGCGACCATACCGGGCCCACGCTCAGCTTCCGCGGCATCGACAACCTGATCTACTACCGCCTCGATCCCGCGCATCCGCGGCGCTATCTCAACTTCACCGGCACGGGCAACAGCCTCAATACGTCGCATCGCGTCGTCCTTGCGCTTGTCATGGACAGCTTGCGCTACTGGGTACAGGAGATGCACGTCGACGGCTTCCGTTTCGATCTCGCCGCGACGCTCGCGCGCAACGCGCAGGGCGCGTTCGAGCGCAACGGCGCGTTCCTTTCCGCCGTGCGGCAGGACCCGGTGCTCTCGCAGGTGAAGCTGATTGCCGAGCCCTGGGATCTGGGCGAGGGAGGCTACCAGCTCGGCGCGTTCCCGTCTGGCTGGGCCGAATGGAACGACAAATACCGCGACGCCGTGCGTTCCTATTGGCGCGGCGACGACGGCACCATCGGCAAGCTCGCCGCGCGCCTCTCCGGATCGAGCGACGTCTTCCAGCCTTCGGGCCGCGGTCCGGCGGCGAGCATCAACTTCGTCACGAGCCACGACGGCTTCGCGCTCCAAGACCTCGTAAGCTACGAGCGCAAGCGCAACGATGCCAACCTGGAAGGAAACCGCGACGGCTCGAACAACAACCTGAGCAGCAATTTCGGCGTCGAAGGCCCGACGAATGACGAAAAGGTGCTCGCGCTGCGTACGCGGCAGAAGCGCAATTTTCTCGCCACGCTGCTTCTATCGCAGGGGGTGCCGATGTTGAGCGCGGGCGACGAGCTTGGCCGCACCCAGCGGGGCAATAACAACGCCTACTGCCATGACAGCGAGCTTTCATGGCTCGACTGGGAGAATACCGACGAGGCGCTGCTTGGCTTCGCGCGGCGGCTCATCACGCTCCGCAAAAAGCATCCGCTCTTCCGGCGTCGCACGTATCCCAAGCCGGAGAACACGGCGTGGCTCTCGCCCGAAGGGCGCGAGATGACCGACCAGGACTGGAACCTGCCCTTCGCGCGCTGCCTCGGCTGCCTGATGGTTGGCCAGCGGCTCTATGAGCGTGACGAGCGCGGCGAGCCAGTGATGGACGATGATCTTCTCGTTCTGATGAATGCGCACCACGACGCGCTAGATTTCGTCCTTCCCGAGGCGCCGTGGCTCGTTCTGCTCGACACGGCGCGCGACGAGCCGGCGGTACCGGCAAAAAGCTATCGCCTGGAGGCGCGTTCGCTCGTGCTGCTCGCTACACCCATGCGCACAGACCCGTCTCGAACGGATGCGTGAGGAACTCGTGGCGCGGGTAGATGCGGATGCGATAGTCAAGCCGTCCGGCGAGGCCCGGCTTTAGCTGCACGGCGTAGCGCCACTCGCCCTGACCCATGTCCCCCGTAGGGAGCAGTTCGTGCGTATGCCGCACCGGCGTGCCGGCGCCCGCGCCGCGCGATAAGAGGAGCTCCACGCAGACATCGGTTTGCGCCAGGCCGTTCAGCTTCACCGCCACCTCGACCGGCATCGCTTCGCCGAACTGGATGCGCGCGCGAGGCGTATCGAGCCGGCGCGCCGAGATGCCGTTCCACGCCGCCCGCACCTTCGTTTTCCAAGATGCCACAGCGCGTGCGGCTTCGAAGCCGTTCTGCGAGTAGTGGGAGCCTTGGCGCGAGGCGGGGATGTAGTACTTCGAGACGTACTCGCCGAGCATGCGCGAGGCGTCGTAGCGCGGCAGAAGCGATGCCATCGAACGCTTCGCCATGCGGATCCACCCCGGCGAATAACCGCCTTCGGTGCGCTCGTAGTACAGCGGGATCACGCGGTCCTGCAGGATCTCATAGAGCGTGCGCGCTTCCTCGCGGTCGCGGCGGTGCGCGTCGGCCTCGGGTGAGGCCGGCTTGATGGCCCAGCCGTTCTCGCCGTCGTATCCCTCGTCCCACCAGCCATCCAGGATCGAAAGGTTGATCACGCCGTTCATGCCGGCCTTCATGCCGGAAGTGCCGGAGGCTTCGAGCGGATGCACGGGGTTGTTCAGCCAAACATCCACGCCGGACACGAGGCGCCGCGCGATGTGCAGATCGTAACCCTCGATGAAGAGGATGCGGCCGGAAAACTCCTCCTGGCGCGACATATGGACCAGCGTGCGGATCAGCTCCTGCCCCGGTTCGTCCGCCGGATGCGCCTTGCCGGCGAAGAGGAACAGGATCTGGCGAGAGCGATCGGCCAGGATGCGCCGCAGGTTGTCCAGGTCGTTGAAGAGCAGCGTCGCGCGCTTGTAAGTCGCGAAGCGCCGGCCGAAACCGATGGTGAGCACGTTCGGGTTGACTGGATCGGCGTACTTGAGCAGCCGGTCCAGGTGCGATTCGCTGCCGTAGTTGCGCGTATGCATGCGCGCCATTCGGGCGCGAATCATGTAGAAGAGCCGCGCCTTGATGTCCTGGCGCACGCTCCAGAAGATGTGATCGGGGATGCTGCGGATCTTTTCCCAGATGCCGGGGTGGCCGAGACGGTGCATCCAGCCTACGCCGAGGAAGCGGTCGAGCACCTCACCCCATTCGGGCGCGAGGAAGGTGGCGACGTGCACGCCGTTCGTCACGTAGCCCAGCGGATTCTCCTCGGGATCGGCCTGCGGCCAGAAATCCTTCAGCATCTTCGCCGAAACGCCGCCGTGGATGCGCGAGACGCCGTTCTGGTAGCGCGAGCCGCGGATCGCGAGCGCCGTCATGTTGAAGTCGCCGCCCGAAGGCGGCAGGCCAAGCCCAACGACTGCGGTTTCACCGAAGCACGCTTTGAGGTACGGCATGACCGCGCCCTCGGGAAACTGGTCGTGGCCCGCCGGCACCGGCGTATGGGTGGTGAACACCGTGTTCGACGCGACGGCCTCCACCGCCGCGCCAAGCGGGAGTCCTTCCTGCACGAGGCCGCGCACGCGCTCCAGGATCAGGAATGCGGCATGGCCTTCGTTGATGTGGTACACGGTCGGTTTCAGTCCAACCGCGGCAAGCGCGCGCGCGCCGGCGACGCCGAGAATCAGTTCCTGCTCGAGGCGCGTAATGCGATCGCCGCCGTAGAGGCGGTGCGCGATGTTCTGCTCGCGCTCGCCGTTCTCGGGCAGATCCGTATCGAGACGGTAGATGCTGACGTGCCCGAC
>JAICPQ010000189.1 GCA_025929745.1 Burkholderiales bacterium
AGATCTTTCCGCTCATGAAAGGCTGCGCACCGCGCCGAGCACCGTGTCGACCGAAAGCTCCTTCATACAACGAAAATGACCGAGCGGACATTCGCGTTCGAAGCACGGACTGCACTCCAGGCGCAGCCAGAGCACGCGGGCGGCCGGCGACGCCGGCGGCGTGTGCTCCGGACTCGATGAGCCAAAAAGCGCCACCTGCGGTCGGCCGAGCGCCGCGGCGATGTGCATGAGACCGGAATCGTTGCTCACCACGGCGCTCGCGCCGGCGATCAGGCGGACGGCTTCGTCGAGCGAGGTCTTGCCGACCAGGTTCAAGCCGGGCACGCCGGAAGCCGCCGGGGCGTCCTTCGCCGAGCCGAGGATGACCACCGTGGCGCCGAGGCGCGCGGCAAGGTCCCTGAAGTACGGCCAACGCTTCGCCGGACCATATTCAGCTCCGGGACAGAGCACGAAGTAAGGGCTCGAGATGCCGAAGCGTTGCATCGTCTCCTCGGTCTCCAACGGCGTCACCTCGAGGTGCGGGCGCTCGAGCTCGCCCAGCCCGTCGTCGGCGAGACGCGCGTAATGCTGCGGCATCGGCGCTTTGCTGCTCCGATAGAGGGCATTCAACAGCCCGTAGCGCAGCTCGCCGATGTAGCCGGCGCGGCGCGGAATACCGGCGAGAAATGGAACGAGGGCCGATTTCCAGCTGTTCGGCAGCACGATCGCGCTGTCGTAGCCGCGCTTTTTCAGCTCGCGAGCGACGCGCCAGCGTTCCGCGAGCTGCAGCGCGCCGTGGCGGAACGCGCCGGGAATCACCTCGCTCACTTCGGGCATGCGCCGCAGCACCGCAGCGACCCACTCCGGCGCGAGGACGTCGACGCGGGCGCCCGAGCGCTTGAGGCTCGCGAAGAGCGGCTGCGCCATCAGCGCATCCCCGATCCAATTTGGCGCGACGACGAGGATGCGCGGCAAAAGCTAGTGGCCTTTTACCGCCGCGCCCTTATAGACGTATCGGGTTCCGCAATAGGGGCAGAGCGCTTCGCCTTCCTTGGCGACGTCGAGAAACACGCGGGGATGCAGCGCCCACAGCGGCGTCCCCGGCTTGGGGCAATGCAGCGGCAAGTCCTTCTCGGTGACGTCTACTTGACGGGTGTCAGCCATTTGCGCCGCTTCTTGTCCTTGCCCGCGACCACGTCGAAGAATGCCTTCTGGATCGCCTTGGTGACCGGTCCGGCCTTGCCTTCGCCGATGGTGCGTCCGTCGAGCTCGCGGATCGGCGTGACCTCGGCCGCGGTGCCGGTAAAGAACGCTTCGTCAGCGATGTAGATGTCGTCGCGCGTGAGGCGCTTGGCGCGCACTGGGTAACCGAGCTCTGCGGCGAGCTCGATCACCGAGGAGCGCGTGATGCCGGTGAGCGCCGAGGTGAGCTCCGGCTCCCAGAGAACGCCATCCTTGACGATGAAGATGTTCTCCCCCGCGCCCTCGGCGACGAAGCCGTCTACATCGAGGAGCAGGCCCTCGTCATAGCCGTGCATCGTCGCTTCCAGCGTCGCCAGCACCGAATTCGGGTAGGTGCCCGACATCTTGGCGCGCGCCATCGTTACGTTGATGTGATGGCGCGCGTACGACGAGGTCTTGACGCGGATGCCCTTGGAGAGCGCTTCCGGTCCGAGGTAGGCGCCCCAGGGCCATGCTGCGATCGCGACGTGAACCTTCGCGCCGACCGGCGAGACGCCCATCTTCTCGGAGCCGTAGAACGCGATCGGGCGGACGTAGCAGGCCTCGTGGCCGTTGGCGCGAACCACCTCGCGCTGCGCCTCCATCAGGCGCTCGCGCGTGTACGGGATCTTCATGAGATAGATGTGCGCCGAGGCGAACAGGCGATCGGTGTGCTCCTTCAGCCGGAAAATCGCGGTGCCGATCTCGGTCTTGTAGGCGCGCACGCCCTCGAACACGGCGAGGCCGTAGTGCAGCGAGTGCGTGAGAACGTGCGTGGTCGCCGAGCGCCACTCGACGAGCTTGCCGTCGTGCCAGATCCAGCCGTCGCGGTCGGCCATCGACAGCGGCGCAGCGGCCGCCTTGAGGCTTGTTTTGCCTTTGGACATCGCTTGGTTCTCCGAGGGGTCGGCGCGATTCTAAGCACAAGCACGCGTCATGCGCCATACTATTAGCATGTTGGTTAACAATCCGCAGAGGGTGTTCTACGCGCTGGGTTCGCTGCCGAGGCGTCAAATCATCGCGTTCCTCTCCCAGACGGCGCTGTCAACCGCCGACCTCGCGGAGCGCTTCCGCATGAGCCGGCCCGCGGTGTCGCGCCATCTCTCGGTGCTCCAGCGCGCGGGTCTGATCTCCGGCAAGCGCCATGGCCAGCGCGTGCTCTACCGCCTGCGGCGAGATGCGCTGCTCGGCGCGCTAGCGCGCTTCGCCTCCGAAGTCGATGGCCCGCTCCACTACCGCAACCCCCGAGATGCGATCTAGCGTCGTCCTCGCGCTCCTCGTTGCGGGCTGCGCCGCCACGTCGGACGACCCGCTCGTGTGGTCCGACGACGTGGTTCGCACCCGCTCGCGCGAAGCGGGCGACGTGGTGGAAGTGGCGCGCTTTTCCGGCATCGCGCCCGATGCGCCGCTCACACCCTGGCAGCCATGGTTCATGCGCCGCGGGAACGCGCCCACCGACTATCGCGTCGTGCACGTCGAAGGCGCCGCGGTGCTCCAGGCCGATGCGCGCGAAGGCGGCTCCGGGCTTGCACGGCTCATCCGCATCGAGCCGCAGCGCCATCCGTGGCTCGAATGGCGCTGGCGCGTCGAAGCCCAGCCGGGCGCTAATCTGAAGGCGACCTCCGGGAAGAGTCCCCTCGCGCGGCTCTCGGTCGCATTTCACGGCGACGTCGACAAACTCGACTTCGAGGACCGCACCAAGCTTCGCCTTGCCATGGCCCTTACGCCGAACGGCCTGCCGTACGCCTCGCTCCTGTATGTCTGGATGATGAACGTTCCGGCGGAGACCGTGATTCGCAGCCCTCATACCGACCGTGTGCGCATGATCGTTGTGGAAAGCGGCGCCCAGCGCATCGGGCAATGGGTGAGCGTGCGCCGCAATGTGCTAGAGGATTTTCGGCGCGCCTTCGGCGAGGAAGCCGGCGACATCGTCGGCGTCGGGGTCATGACCGACCCGGGCGACGACTACTCGCGCCGCCGCGGCTATTACGGAGACATCATTTTTCGGAGCGCGAATGAATAATTTCAGGTTCTCCCGCCTGGCGCGGCGCACGGCGGTGCTTTGCGGCCGTCCGACCACGTTCATCGTCGCAGCCGGCGCCGTGCTGCTATGGGCATTGACCGGGCCGATCTTCGGCTTCAGCAATACCTGGCAGCTCGTGATCAACACCGCCACCACGATCGTCACGTTCCTCATGGTGTTCATCATCCAGAACACGCAGACGCGCGATACCGATGCGATGCAGCTCAAGCTCGACGAGCTGATCCGCGCCACGCAGGGCGCGCATAACGCGCTTCTCGACCTCGAGGACCTCGAGGACGACCAGCTCGAGCGTTACCGCCGGCGCTACGAGGCGCTTGCGGCGCGGGCGAGAGAAAAGCTCAAGCGCGGGCAGATCGACACCGATTCGCCCGACATCAAGGACTTCAAGACGGGCTGAGCACCGCCTGCCAGAGCGCCTGCACCGCTGCGCGGTGCGTCGCAACCTCGGTCACCGGTATGCGCGCGTAGCGCGCGCCATTCAAGCGCAAGCTGTGCTGGATTCGCCGGAATTCGCGGTACGCGTCGCGACAACGCTCGGCGAGCTCGCCCGGGATGAGGCCGTGCTCGGCCGACATGCGCAAGAGCGCGATGTTGCCGAGGTTGCGGGTCAGATCGACGAAGCGGTGGGCGTGTCCCAGGACCAGGTACTGGACCGCAAACTCGACGTCGATCATGCCGCCCGGGTCGTGCTTCACGTCGAAGAGCCCGGAGCTGTTGGGGTGCGCCGCGTGCAGCTTCCTGCGCATTTCGGCGATTGCGCTGCGTAACTCAGTGCGGTCGCGGCTACGCGTGAGGATGCGCGCCCTGATCGCCTCGAACGCCTCACCGACGCGCGGGTCGCCGGCGCAATAGCGCGCCCGGGTGAGCGCCTGGTGCTCCCAGATCCAGGCGTTTTCGTTTTGGTAGCGTTCGAAAGCCTCCATCGAGGATACGAGGAGTCCCGAGGCACCGCTCGGGCGCAGCTCGAGGTCGGTCTCGAAGAGCATGCCCGATGAAGTGCGGCTGGAAAGCCAGGTGTTGAGACGCTGCGCAAGGCGCGAATACACCTCGGGTGCACGCTCGTCCGGGTCGTCGTACACGAAGATGATGTCCAGGTCCGAGGCGTAGCCGAGCTCCTTGCCGCCGAGCTTGCCGTAGCCGATCACGGCGAAAGCGGGCTTCTCGCGGTGGCGCGCGCGCAAATCGCGCCACACTTCCGCCAGGCTCAATTCGAGCATGAGGTCGGCGAGCGCCGAGAGGTGATCCGCGAGCCGCTCGACGGTCAGCAGACCCGCAAGGTCCTGCGCGAGCAGGCGGAAGACCTGCGCCTGATGCGACTCGCGCAGAATGTTCATGCGTCGCTCGGTGTCGTCGTGCGCCGCGCGCAGTTGCACCTCCAGGCCTTTCCTCACCGCTTGCAAGTCGAGCGGCGCATAGAGCAGCCGGTCATCGAGGAGCTCGTCCAGGAGAAGCGGATGGCGCGTGACGAACTCCGCCGCCCAGCTCGAGGCGCCGACGATGCGCGTCACGCGCTCGAGGGCCTCGGGATGCTCCGCCAGGAGCGCCAGGTACGCGGCGCGGCTCGCGACGGCTTCGACCAAGTCCACCCCGCGCGTGAGTGTTGCCTCGAAGTCCGGCGTTGCGCGCGCCGCCCGGGCAAGCGCCGGAATCAGGCGGTCGAGGCGAGCACGCGATTGTTCTGGCAGCGCCGCATAGCGTTGGCTCGAGCGCAGCGCCGCGAGGCGCGCGTGATCGGGCCATGCCTCGACCGGCGCGCCGGGCTCGGCGAACACCGCTTCGAACTGCCGCGAGACCGCGTCCCGAACGCTGCGCAGCCGTTCGTAGAACGCGGACCACGTCGCGAAGCCGGACATCTCCGCGACGCGGGCGCGGTCGTCGGCGTCTTCGGGAAGGTCGTGGCGCTGGGCGTCGTCCAGTTATTGAAGGCGGTGCTCGACCTTGCGCAGGAAGCTGTAGGCTTGCGCGAGCTCGCGCGCCGCATCAGCCGGGACGAGGCGCTTCTCGGCCAGGATTCGCAACGCGTCGAGCGTCGGACGCACGCGCAGCTCGGCGTCGCGCCCGCCGCGCACGAGCTGCAGCGCCTGCACGATGAACTCGATCTCG
>JAICPQ010000160.1 GCA_025929745.1 Burkholderiales bacterium
GAGCGTCCGCCGATGGCCGCGATCCTCTACGCCATCGAGATTCCGCCCGCAGGCGGCGACACGTACTGGGCGAACATGTACCTGGCCTTCGAGACGCTGCCCGCGGAGCTCAAGCAAAAGATCGAAGGCCGCGAAGCGGTGCACGACGCTACCTACAACAGCGCGGGCGTGATGCGCAAAGGATTCAAGCCGGGTGCGCGCCATCCGCTCGTGCGCACGCATCCGGAGACCGGACGCCGCGCGCTCTTTCTCGGCCGGCGGCGCAACAGCACCATTGTCGGCATGGAGCTCGAGGAAAGCGAGCGGCTGCTCGACGAGCTGTGGCGCCACGCGACGCAGCCTCAATTCACCTTCCGCCAGCAGTGGCGCGTGGGCGACGTGGTGGTGTGGGACAACCGCTGCACGCTCCACCGGCGCGACGCGTTTGATCCGCGCGCGCGGCGGCTCCTGCACCGCACGCAGATCAGGGCGACGGCTTAATCCGCTTTCGCAGCTCCTCGACGCGCGCGCGGTTCACGCCGAAGTCGCGCCGGCCGAGGCGCGAGGCCGAGCGCACGTGGATCACGCTTCCGTCGTAGTGGAACTCGACGTCGTCGACGTAGCCCAGGAGCGCCGAGCGGAATTCGGCGTAGAGATAGTGCGAGTCGGCGGAGATGACGCGCGCACGCGGCATCGACTCGACCGCCTTGCGCACCACGGCGATCGCGTCGCCGCCCTGGAACGCAATCGGCGCGATGTAATGCTCCTTGTCCGCCGGATCGGCCTGCGAGGAGACGCAGTTGGGCGTGCGCCTGCACGGCGAGAGCCGCCCACCGATGACGCCGAGATTCCCGGGTCGCCGCCAGTCGAACATCCGCGCCGATCCTACAGCACGCGCAGCGTGCGTGCCGCCGGGTCGAGCGCGACATTCGCTCCGTTGCGCACGTGCGCGGTGATATCGCCGTCAAACCCCGCCATCAGTGTCACGCCGCCGAATGCGGCGCCTTGCGCGAGGATCGGGTTCACGCTGTTCAGGACGATGGCGAGGGGCACCACGCCGCGCGCGGCCATTTCGTGCAGCATCCAGGCCGTCGCCACGCCGCCCTTTGCAGTGTCCAGAATCAGGATCTTTCCGCGGTAGGAGTGTCCGGCGAGCTTGTGTGTCGGGCGTGAGAAAACGCCGTTGATGCGGTCCAAGTCGTAGCGCGCCGAGAACCCGTCGTGCGCGACGAGCGCTTCACCGCACACCGCTTTGCCGATGCCGTGCTTCGCGGTGTAGATCACAGCCGGCCTTTCTGCGCGGCGTCGACGCATTGCTCCATCGAGGCGAGGAGCGGCACGTAACCATAACCGCCGAGAATGTTGACAAGCTTCGCGCTGTTCGTCGCCAGGCGCCTCCAACCGTTCGCCTCGGCGATTTCGCGCGCGTAGCTCTGATAGAAGCACATGCCGGCGAGCACGTGCCCGCCCGCGGCCTCGATGCGCGCGGTGAACCCGAAGCGATCTGCATCGGGCTTCACCTGCGGGCTGGTCACCGCAAGCAAAGGGCGTTTGAAGCGCCGACCGTCACACAACGCGGCGAGCTCGCGCAGCTCGTACAACGAGAGCTGCGGCGCTGAAAAGACGACGACGTCGATCTCGCGCTCGCTGGCGTACGCCGCGGCGAGCGCGCGCACATCTTTTTCCTCGATTCGGTGCGATACGGACGGGCTGGACTGCGCTTCGGGCGTAATTCCTGCGAGCTGGTACATTGCGATGGAGCCGAAGCTTGCCATCGCCGCGCCGAAGTGCTTGAGTGCGTCGCTGCCGGGCTGAGTCTCGATGCCTTCGATGTAAGGAACCTGCCAATAGTCGCCGGCAAGCCGTCCGATCAGGCCGCCGAGCGTCCCCCAGTCGTTGAGCGTTCTTGGCTCGAAGTTCACGCGAAATGAAACCGTGGAGCGCCGGCACTGCTCCAGATGGAAACCGTAGCGCGGCGTGCGTCCGGTGAGCCCCGCAGCCAGCGCGGATGGACCGCCTTCGTAATTCGAGCGCGCACCGCACACCGAGTTAGCGTAGATCACCACGCCCGTATCGCCGAATGCCACGCTCTCGCCGCGCGCTGGCGATTGGATGGTTTGGTAGTTGATGCACGTATCGGTCATCAGAACGCCGAGCTTCTTGAAAGCCTCGATCGTGCGCCGCTCCAACCCGAGCATGTGCTCGGTGTGGCGCAGCACACTGACCTTGGCGAAGTCGGTGCCGCGCGGATCGGTAATGGTGGGCACGCGTACTTTCGCTCCTTCGTCGGCCAGGGACTCTAGCCATGCCACGCCAGCTTCACCGAGGCTCTCGGTGTCCGCCATGATGTGCGCCTGTGTCACCGGCACGAAATCGGCTGCGCCGAAAAATTCCCCTACCTGGATCTGATGTTCGAGGGCGCGCTTGAGCGGCGCGCCGAGCTCGCCGGCCTGCATTGCTTTCTCGAGTTCGTCGAGCCTCATGACGCCATGCGGAAGGCTAGCGGAATCAGCACCGCGCCGGCGATGCCGTGCAGGCCCATCGCCAGGCCGGCGTAGGTGCCGGCTTCTTCGCTGACGCTGAAGGCGCGCGACGTGCCGATGCCGTGTGAGGCCACGCCGAGCGCGAAGCCGCGCTGCCACCAGGCCTTCGAGCCAACCGCGTCCAGTACGAAGCGCGCGAGCATCGCGCCCAGGATCCCTGTCGACACGGCGAACACGGCGGTGAGCGTCGGCGAGATGCCGATGCGCTCGGCGACGCCCATGGCGATCGGCGCGGTCACCGACTTTGCCCAGAGTGCACCGAGGATGGTCCCGTCCGCGCCGAGCAGCGCCGCGATACCGACGGCGCTCGCGATGGATACCGCACCTCCGCAGACGAGCGCGACGAAAAGCGGCACGACGCGACCGCGCAGCGCGCCGAGGCCGTTGTAGATCGGCACCGCGAGCGCCACGGTCGCCGTGCCGAGCAGGAAATGCACGAACTGCGCGCCCTCGAAGTACTCCGCGTAAGGCATACCGATCAGCGTGATCGTCACGGCGATCAGCGTCACGGTGATCAGCACCGGGTTGGCGAGCGGATTGCGCGCCGCGCGCTCGTAGGCCAGAACGCCGAGCTGATAAGCGCCGAGGGTCAGGATCAGCGCGAGGAGCGGACTCCCCGAGAGATAGACCCAGATCTCGTGGATCGTGATCACCGCGGCCTGGCGAGAACGCGCAGCACCAGGGCCGGCACCGCGATCGTCAGCACGACGCTCACGACGAGCGCGAGCGCCACCGCCAGGCCGTTGGACCTGAGCTGCGGAAGGAAAAGCACCACGCCGACCGCCGCGGGCACGAAAAGGAGGCCAAGGTGCTGCACCAGCGCCGAGCCGACGCGGTCCACGTCTTCAGGCACGCGCCTGCGGGCCGCGAGGTACGCAAGGAGCAGCACGAGGCCGATCACCGGCCCCGGAATAAGCGGCAGCAGGAAGTTCGAGACGAGCTCGCCTGCGCCCTGGAAGAGCAGGATCTGGACGAGGCCCGAGATCACTCCACCTTGCCGAGCACGCGCTGGAAGGTCTCCTGATCCATCGCCCGCAGGGTTTGCGAGCGCACGTTACCGAGCTTCGCCACGGACAGGAGCACGGTAGCGAGCGCCTCCTCCGTGCCTTCGGTGATGACCACCATGTCGTACTGACCAGCGGTCCAATAGATGTCGCGCACGCTGACCCCATGCTTCTTCGCCAGGTCGCGGAACCCTTGGGCACGCTTGGGCGAATCCTTGATGCTCTTGATTCCCTGCTCGGTGAAGTTAACCAGGCTGATATTGATTGCCATGACTTCCTCCTCTCGGTGGAGGAAACAAGTCTAGAAGTCCTTGGGCGCGGGCGGGAAGTTCGGCTCGCGCTTTTCTCGCAGCGACGCAAGACCCTCTTTCACTTCGGGGCCGGTAAAACCCAGTACTTCCAGCGCGAGCGACGCATCGAACGACGGCCCGGCAACGCGCAACCAGTTGTTTAGAGAGTACTTCGTCCAGCGCAGCGCGGTCTGCGGGCCGGCGGCGAGCTTGCGGGCGACTTCCAGCGCTTTGCTTTTGAGTTCGGCTTCGTCGCACGTGAGAGAAACCAGACCCAGGCGCTCGGCCTCCTCGCCACTAACGGTGTCGCAGGTCAGCAGGTAATACTTCGCCTTCGCCATGCCGCAGAGGAGCGGCCAGATGATCGCCGCGTGATCGCCGGCCGCGACGCCGAGCCGTGTGTGGCCATCGATGAGCTTTGCGGTCTTGCTCGCAATCGATATGTCGGCCAGCAGCGCCGCGGCGAGCCCGGCGCCGACCGCGGGGCCGTGGATGGCCGAGATGATGATCTTCGAGCAGTTCAGCATGTTGTAGACGAGGTCGCGCGCTTCGCGCCAGACGCGCGCGCGCACCGCGTGGTCGCGCGTCATTTCCTCGACCATCGCCATGTCGCCGCCGGCGGAGAAACCCTTGCCCTCGCCGCGCAGGATGGCGACGCGCGCCTCGGGGTCGCGATCAATGTCGATCCAGATGCGCGCCATCTCGGCGTGCGCGCGCGCGGTGGCCACCGCGAGCTTGCCGGGCTCGCCCATCACGATCTCGAGGATGCCAGGCTCGAGCGTGCGAACCCGAAGATCTTGATACGAGGAATAGTCCATGGGTCATTCTACAATCGGCCTCATGGTCGCCTTCGAAGACATCGCCGCGGCGCACGAGCGCATCAAGCTGCAGGCGAAGCGCACGCCCGTGCTCACCTCCTCCACAGTGGACGAGCACGTCGGCGCGAAGGTGTTCTTCAAGTGCGAGAACTTCCAGCGCATGGGCGCGTTCAAGTTCCGCGGCGCGTTCAACGCGCTTTCGCAGCTCAGTCCCGAACAGCGAAAGCGCGGCGTCATCGCTTTTTCATCGGGTAACCATGCGCAAGCCGTCGCCCTGTCGGGAAAGATTCTTGGCGTAAAAGCCGTGATCGTGATGCCGCACGACGCACCCAAGGTGAAGCTCGACGCGACGCGTGGCTACGGCGCCGAGGTGGTGCAGTACACAAGGCACGAAGAGCGGGAGCAGCTGGCGCGCCAGCTCGCTGCCGAGCGCGGATTGACGCTCGTGCCGCCGTTCGACCATCCGCACATCGTCGCGGGCCAGGGCACGAGCGCGAAGGAGCTCTTCGAAGACGCGGGCGCGCTGGACGTGCTCGTCGTGCCGTGCGGCGGCGGCGGACTACTTTCCGGCTGCGCCGTCGCGGCAAAGCATCTTTCGCCGAAATGCAAGGTGATCGGCGTGGAGCCGGCGGCGGGCGACGATGCTACGCAGTCGTTCAAGCAGAAGCGCCTCGTCACGATTCCGGTACCCGATACGATCGCGGACGGCGCGCGCACCCCATCGCTCGGCGAGGTTACCTTCCCGCTCGTCATGCGCTATGTCGACGACATGCTTACGGTCAGCGACGACGAGCTCAAGCGCGCGATGTTCTACCTCTGGGAGCGCATGAAGATCGTGGTCGAGCCGACGGGTGCGCTCGCTTATGCGGCGCTTCACACCAGGAAGCTGCAACCGATGGGCCGCATCGGCGTCGTGCTATCGGGCGGGAACGTGGACCTTGCGCAGATAAGCAAAGCCTAGGACCAGCGCGCCGGCGAATGTTGCCGCGCTGGTGATGTCGAAGCGAGGCGACACGGTAGCCACGCCGCAGGCGAATAGCGCCAGACGCAGCGGCCACGCGATTGCGCGCCTGCCGATGTAGCCCTGCATCGCAAACGAGGCGAAGGTCACCATCGCCACGGCGAAGAACGTGCATTCCAGGATGTACGCGAGGCCGCCCTGCATGTTGAGGCCCGGATTGAACAGAAAGTAGAACGGCAGGATGAAGCCGCCGATCGCCAGCTTCACGGCGTAAGGCCCGAGCGCCATCGGGTTCACCCCGGCAATTGCGCCGGCCGCGAAGTTGGCGACCGCCACCGGCGGCGTGATCGCCGAGAGGCATGCGAAGTACAGCATAAAGAGATGCACCTGCATCTCCGGAAGGTTGAACACGCCGCGCAGCACGGGCGCTAGAAGCGCCGCGCCCATGATGTAAACCGCGGGCGTCGGCATTCCCATGCCGAGCAGCACGAGGAAGAGCGCGGAAAGGAGGAGCGTCGGAATCAGCATGCCGCCGGCGATCGTATTGATGAGCAGCGTGAACTTGCCGGCGAGCGCCGAGATCTCGATCGCGCCGATCACCAGGCCGGCCGCCGCGACCGCGCCGACGAGCGGCACGAGCTGCGTGATGGTCTCGGTGCAGCAGACGACGAAGCGGCGCGGGCCGATTGCGGTGGGCGGATGGAACCACGAGAGGACGATCACCGCCGCGGTCGCCCCGGCGGCGACGTAGACCGGCGTATAGCCGGCGACGAGCAGTCCGATCAGCGCCGCAAGCGGCAGCAGATGGCGCCAGCCGCCGGCGAGCGCGCGCCCGAGAGGCACGATGTCCTGCTCGGCCATGCGCGGCTCGTTGTGGCGCACCGCTTCGTTGTGCACCAGCAGATAGATCGAGTAGTAGTAAAGCAGCGCCGGCACGAGCGATGCCCAGCAGATCGCCGCGTACGAGATGTTGGTGATGTCGGACATGATGAACGCGA
>JAICPQ010000220.1 GCA_025929745.1 Burkholderiales bacterium
GGCAGCTCGATCTTCGCGCGGCGCAGCTGCGCCTCGAAATCGTGGTTCACGCCACCAGTTTCTCGAGGTGATTCTGCATCTGCACCGAGTGCACGAGCGTGATACCCGCCTGCATCACCGCCGCGACGTGCACCGCCTCCATCATCTGCTCGGGATTCGAGCCGGTCTCGAGGCTCTGCGTAGTATAGGCATCGATGCAGTAGGGGCATTTCAGCGCGTGCGACACGGCGAGCGCGATCAGCGCCTTCTCGCGCTTGGTGAGCGCGCCGTCGGTACCGGTCACGTTGCCGTAATAACGGAAGAAATCGTCGGCGAGTTGTTTGGCGTGCTGGCCGATTTCGCCGAACTTCTTCAGGTCTTTGGATTCGTAGTAGCTCGCCATCGGCGCTCCAGGGAAGTGCTTGTCGGAGCGCCAACATTACAACAGGTCGGACTATTCCTCCGGGAAGAAAAGCTGCTCGCCGTCGATCTTGAAGCCGGCGATCGCGCGCCGCCCCTCCGCGGACGTGAGCCAGTTGATGAGCGCCATGCCCTCGGCTTTCTTCACGTGCCGATGCTTGGCCGGACTGACCAGCATCACGCCATACTGATTGAAAAGCCGCTTGTCGCCTTGAACGACGATGCCGAGCTCGCCGCGGTTCTTGAACGATAGCCATGTGCCGCGGTCGGTGAGCGCGTAGGCATTCATGCCCGAAGCGGTATTGAGTGTCGGTCCCATTCCGGATCCGGTCTCGCGGTACCAGGCACCGCGGCCCTGCGCCGGATCGACACCCGCCTCTTTCCATAGGCGAAGCTCCGCGGCGTGCGTACCGCTCTTGTCGCCGCGCGAGACGAACGGCATCTTTGTCTCGGCGAGCGTGATTAGCGCCGCGACCGCGTCGCGGCCGCCGGCGCGCGCCGGATCGGACTTCGGGCCGACGATAATGAAGTCGTTGTACATCACCTCGCGCCGCTCGACGAAAAAACCGTCGGCGACGAGCTTTTCCTCGGCCGCCCTATCGTGCACGAAGGCAACATCGGCGTCGCCGCGTTTTCCCATGTCGAGCGCCTGGCCGGTGCCGAGCGCCACTACGCGCACCTGGATGCCGGTTTTCCTTTCGAAGATCGGCAAGAGATGGCGGAACAAGCCGCTTTGCTCCGTCGACGTCGTCGAGGCGACCGTGATGTAGCGCTGCTGCCCAAACGCCGGCAGCGCGACGAGCAGCGCGCACGCGATCTTTGCTATGAAACCCATGGCAGCTCTCCTTTGATGAACGCCGCGGCCTCCGCGCTCGCGGGCCGCGAGAGGAATTGATCCACCGACGCGCGCTCCAGCACGCGGCCCTGGTGCAGATAGATGACTTCGTCGCCGAGTCGGCGTGCCTGCCCGAGGTTGTGGGTGGCCATCACGATCTTCGTGCCGGCCGCATCGAACGCGCGGATGATGGTCTCGATCTCGCGCGTCGCGCTGGGATCGAGGTTGGCGGTCGGCTCGTCGAGAAACAGCACCTCCGGGTGAAGCGCCCAGGCGCGGGCGAGCGCGAGCCGCTGCTGCTCGCCGCCGGAAAGCACGCGTGCGGGGCGATCGGCGAGCTGGGCAAGGCCGACTTCCTTGAGCGCGCCCATGGCGAGTGTTTCATCCTCGCCGGCAACGCGCAGCGCGTACGCTACGTTCGCCAGCGCCGAGCATCGCAGCATCACGGGCCGCTGGAAAACCATCGCGTGCCGTCCGGGACGGCGCCACGCGATCGTTCCGGACGACGGCGCGAGAAGCCCATGCATCAGGCGCATGAGCACGCTCTTGCCGGCGCCATTCGCACCCAGGATGATCGTGCTCGGTCCGGCCTCGATCTGGAGCGAGAGCGGCTTGATGATGTCGCGGAACGAGGCCGCGCGCAGCTCGAGCGGCAGCATCATCCGTAGCGCCGTTGCGCGGCTTCCTTGACGAGATAGGCGGCCGCGTTCAGGACGAGAACGATGGTCATCAGCACTAGGCCAAGCCCGAGGGCGAGCGGCAGATCGCCTTTGGACGTTTCGAGTGCGATGGCGGTCGTCATCACGCGCGTGACGCCTTCGATGTTGCCGCCCACGATCATGACGGCGCCGACTTCCGCGCTCGCACGGCCGAGGCCCGCCAGCACCGAGGTAAGAAGCGAGAAGCGGATGTCCCAGAGCACGGTGAGCGCAGCGCGCAGGCCGTGCGCGCCGAGCGAGCGCAGCTGCTCGTCGTACTCTCGCCAGGCGTCCTCGACGGCCTGGCGGCTGAGCGCGGCAATGATCGGCAGGATAAGGATCGTCTGCGCGATCACCATGGCTCCGGGCGTAAAGAGCAGGCCGAACGCACCGAGCGGCCCGGCGCGCGACAGCGCCATGTAAACGAAGAGGCCCACCACCACGGGCGGCAGGCCCATCAGCGCGTTCAGCACCACGATCAGGCTGTCGCGTCCGCGGAAACGACCGACCGCGAGCGCCGCGCCGAGCGGCAATCCGGCGCAGGTGGCGAGCGCGACGGCGCTCAGGCTGACCTGCAGGCTGAGCAGCACGATCTGCCACAGCCGGCCATCCAGCAGTATTTCGGGGAATTCCTGCATATGGGTTGCTAGGCTAATTCATCAGGTGCTAGTCCGGAATATGGGAATTGGTGCATATTAGGCGAATGAAGCCGGCCATGGTCTGGGAAGCCGGCGGCCGCCAGGTCGACGCGCGGCTGCTCGCCCTGTTGCGCGCCTTGCAGCGCAATCCGACGCTCAAGGCGGCGGCGCACGAGCTCGACATCTCCTACCGCGCGGCGTGGGGGCTTCTTCTCGACGGCGCGTCGCTTGCCGGGGCGCCGCTCGTGGAAATGCAGCGCGGCCGCGGGGCGCGGCTCACCCGCCTGGGAAGTCGGCTGCTGCGCGCCGACGAGCAGCTGCGCAAGGCGGTGGAGCCGCTGCGCGCGCGCTTCGAGCTCAAGCCGGCGCCCTCCGGCGGTGCGGCGCTGCGCCTCACGGCGAGTCACGACCCCCTGCTCGCGCAGTTCTGCGAGCGCTTCGCGGTGCCAGCGGGCCTGGTTGCAGACGTTACATTCCGTGGCAGCGAAGACTGCCTCGCGCTCTTCTCGCGGGGCGCGACAGAACTGGCCGGTTTTCACCTGGAAGGCTTCGACATCCGCCGCTTCGTGCAGAGCGGGCGTGACGCGCTTATCCGCTTCGCCGAACGCGACCAGGGACTCATCGTGGCGCACGGCAATCCGAAGCGGCTCGCGAGCATGGCTGACGTTGCCCGCTCGCACGCCCGCTTTGTGAACCGGCAGCGTGGCTCGGGAACCCGCCGCCTCATCGACCGGCTGCTCAGCGACGCCGGCGTCGCGCCGGAGCAGATTCGCGGCTATGCCACGGAGGAGTACACGCACCGCGCGGTCGCGGCGACCGTTGCGGCGGGCGGTGCCGATGTCGGCTTCGGCGTGCACGCGGCCGCGGCCGAGCTCGGCCTGGACTTCGTCCCCGTGCTGCAGGAGCGCTACTGGCTTGCGGCGCGCCTGCGCACGCTCGAGACGCCGACCATGCAGCGCCTGCTCGAAGCGCTGGCCGGCAAGCCGCTCAGCCGCATCGGACGCAAGTTCGCGGGCTACGACCTGCGCGGCGCCGGCGATGTCGTGAACGTCGAGGAGGCCGTGGCTTGAGGCTCGGAATTCTCTCCCTGCTCGCGTGCGCAAACGTCGGCGCGGCCGAAGTACACGTCGCGGTCGCCGCGAACTTCGCTACGCCCGCAAGACACCTCGCCGCACCGTTTCTGCGCGAGACCGGCCATCGCGTTGCCCTAAGCTCGGGCTCGACCGGAAAGTTCTACGCGCAGATCAAAAGCGGAGCGCCGTTCGAAGTGCTGCTCTCGGCCGACGAGGCTACGCCGCGCCGGCTCGAGGAGGATGGGCTCGCCGTGCCGGGAACGCGCTTTACGTATGCAACCGGCCGGCTTGCGCTCTGGAGCGCCCGACCGAACCTTCCGATGGGAGAGGCGCTATTGCGCAAGAACGATTTCCAGCGTCTCGCGATCGCCAACCCCAGGCTCGCACCTTACGGCGCGGCGGCGCAGGAAGTGCTCGAGAAGCTCGGGCTGTGGGCTAACGTGCGTTCGAAGCTGGTTCAGGGCGAAAACATCGCGCAAACCTTCCAGTTCGTCTCGAGCGGCAACGCGCAACTGGGTTTCGTTGCGCTTTCCCAGGTGCAAGGCGGATCGCACTGGATCGTTCCGGCAACGCTGCACGCGCCGCTCAAGCAGGATGCGGTGCTCCTCGCACGCGGCAAGGACAGCGCGGCGGCGGGGTCTTTTCTCGAATTCCTGCGCGGTCCGCTGGCGCGCGAGGTCGTTCGCTCCTACGGCTATGAATGACGACCTTGCCGCGGTGTGGCTCACACTGCGGCTCGCTGCGACGACCACCGCCGTGCTCCTCGTCATCGGTA
>JAICPQ010000138.1 GCA_025929745.1 Burkholderiales bacterium
CATCTTCAACTTCGTCTTCTCGACCCCGGGAACGGCGGAGAGAAGCGGCCAGCCGGTCTCGGTCTGCCAGTAGTGGTCGATTACCGGACGACCGAGCGCTTCGGAGATCCACACATGCGTCGGCTCGTCCAGCGGCTCGCCCGCGAGAAAAAGATGCTTGAGCGAAGACACGTCGTACTTCTTGAGATACGCCGGATCCTGCTTCTTCAGCACGCGGATCGCGGTCGGCGCCGAGAACATGACGGCGACCTTGTAGTCCTGCACGATTTTCCACCACACGCCGGCGTCCGGGCGTATGGGCACGCCTTCGTAGAGGATGGTGGTCATCCCGGCGATGAGCGGCCCGTAGATGATGTACGAGTGGCCCACGACCCAGCCAATGTCGGAGGTCGTGAACATGGTCTCGCCCGCTTCGCCGCAGAAAATGCGCTTCATCGAAGAAGCGAGCGCCACCGCGTAGCCGCCGACGTCGCGCTGCACGCCTTTCGGCCGCCCCGTGGTGCCGGAGGTGTAGAGGATGTACGAAGGCGCGTTCGATTCGAGCCACGCGCAGGGCGCCTGCGCGTTCGCGAACTTATTCGCGAGCGACGCCCATTCCACGTCACGCCCGGCCGTTAGCGGGAGATTGGGGTCCAGCCCGCGCCGGAAAAGGAGCACGTGCCTCGGCGGATGCTTGGCGAGCTTGAGCGATTCGTCGACGAGCGACTTGTAGAGCACTGCCTTGCCCATGCGGCTGCCACCGTCGGCCGTGATCATGAGCGCGGGCTTTGCGTCGTCGATGCGCGCCGCGAGGCTCGCGGCGGCAAAGCCGCCGAAAACGACCGAGTGGATGGCGCCGAGCCGCGCGCAGGCGAGGATCGCGAATACCGCCTCGGGAATCATCGGCATGTAGATGATGACGCGGTCGCCCTGCTTTACGCCGAGCGACTGCATCATCGCCGCCGTGCGGTTCACCTCTGCGTGGAGCTCGCGATAGGTAAAGGCCTGCGTCTTGTCGACTTCGGTGGAGATCCAGACGAGCGCCTTCTGCTCGCCGCGCGCGGCGACGTGGCGGTCCACCGCGTTGTAGCAAAGGTTTGTCTCGCCCCCGACGAACCACTTGGCGAAGGGCGGGCGCGAAAAGTCGAGCACCCGCGCAAACGGCTTTCGCCAATGGACGAGCTTCGCTTCCTCGCCCCAGAAACGTTCGCGGTCCTCGAGCGAACGCCGGTGAAAATCGCGGTTGGTGGCCACCTGCCGCCGATTCTAGACTAGCGGCGTCGTGCTTGGGCGCTCGCCGCGATCTTGGTCAGGCGCCGCGCGAACTGCTCGGCGGCATCGCCAAGCCGGCTCGTATCGACGCTTTCGAGCATGCGCACGAGCCGCTCGAGCTCCGCCGGTAGATGGGTGGCTTTCGGCTTCGGCGGCGCCGCAGGCGGGCTCAGGCTCAACCGTTGCAGCGCAAGGCGAACCAGCTCCTCGACGGAGCTTGCCGGATCGGCGCCGGCCGACGAGAGGCCGTGGCTTGCGGAGAATGTGAGTGTCTTGTCGTGGTAGCGCACTTTCGCTTCCGCCAATTCGCGGCGCAAGCGCTGCGCCACCACGAGCATCTGCGCGCCCGAGGTACCCGGCGACACCACGACGAAGGTGGCGGGCGCGATACGGGCCACCGAATCTTCCGTGCGCACTTTATCCATGATGAGCTTCGCCACCCGGGCGACAACGACCTCGGCAACCTCCTTGCCGCACGAGCGCGCGATACCCTCGTAGCTTTCGAGCCGTAACGCTGCGACGGAGAGATCGCGTCCGTGGCGCCGCGCATGCGCGTAGTGCTTGCGCCCCTCAACGAGGAGATAGTGCGGCGTTAGCGCACCGGTCAGGGGATCATGCGTCGCGCTGCTTTCCGCGCGCACGAGGCGCAGCACATTGTCCAGGCGCGAGAGCACCTCGGGTGCGTCGGCGGTCTTGGCGATGAAGTCGTTCGCGCCGAGCTCTTTCGCGCGCTGTTTGTTCTCGGCCTCGTCGTGTCCGGAGATCACGACGACCGGAAGCGCCTTGATGCGCGCATCCTCGGAGCCGCGGATGCGGGCGAGAAGGCTGAAGCCGTCGAGCTGCGGCATTTCGAGGTCCGTGAACACCATGACGAGCGACGGGTCGGTCTCGACTGCTTGCCACGCGGCCTCGCCGTCGGCCTCCTCGCGCACGCCGAACGAGCGCTTCAGGATGGCAGCGAAGGTCGTGCGGACGAACTTGGAATCGTCGACCACCAGCACGCGCTTCTGCGGCGAGTCGGCCGACGATGCCATTCAAGGGCTCACTCTTCGAGGTCCACCACGACACGGCGCGTGACGCGCGCGTTGATGAAGTCGTCGAACACCGTGGGCAGCTTGCTGAAGGGCACTGTGCGCGCCATTTCCCTCAGGAGCGGCGGCTTCATGTCCGTGGCGAGCCGGCGCCAAACCGTGTCACGCACGTCGTTCGAGCTTTCGCCCGAATTGATGCCGAGAAGGCGTGCGCCGCGCAGAATGAACGGCATCACCGTGGTGTTGAGATTCGGGCTTGCCGCGAGCCCGATCGAGGCGATGACGCCGTTGTCCTTCATCGTGCTGCAGATCCACGACAGCACGTCGCCGCCCAGGCTATCGACGGCGCCGGCCCAAGTCGACTTGTCGAGCGGCTTGATCTTCTCCAGGTTGAGAGTCTTGCGAAGCAGGATCTCCTTCGCCCCCAGCTTCTTCAGCCAATCGGCTTCGCTTTCCTTGCCGGTGAGCGCGACCACGTGATAGCCCAGGCGCGCAAGCGAAGCGACGGCGATCGAGCCGACGCCGCCGGTGGCGCCGTTGACAAGCACCGGCCCGCTCGACGGCTTGAGACCTTCATGCTCCATCCGAACGATGGCGATGCCGGCGGTGTAGCCCGCGGTGCCGAACGCCATCGCATCCCAGAGCGTCAGGCCTTGCGGAAGCTTGGTGAGCCAGCCGGCCGGCACGCGCGCGTATTGCGCATAGCCGCCGTGGTGTGAGACGCCAAGGTCGAAGCCGATACCGACGGCGGCATCGCCTTTCTTGAACTTCCCGTTTTCCGAGCTCACGACCGTTCCGGCGAGATCGATGCCGCCGACGCAGCTTGCGCGCCGCAGGATCTTCCCCTTGCCGGTGGCCGCGAGCGCGTCCTTGTAGTTCACATCGGAGTACGCGACGCGGATGACCACGTCGCCGGGATCGAGGTCGTCGAGCGTCATGTCGACGAATTCGGCGCGAATCTTCTTCTCGGGTGTTTCCGTGAGCTTGTAGGCCTTGAAGGATTCCATTGTCTACTCCGGCTTTATGCCAGCTTCTCTTACGACGCGCGTCCACTTTTCTGTCTCGCGCGCGACGAAAGTTGCGAATTCGGCGGGCGTCATGCGCACTACTTCCGCCCCCTCGAGGTCGAAGCGCTTGCGCGTCTCCGGGGAATCCAAGATCGCGCTGAGTTCCTTGTTGAGCCGCTCAAGCACCTGCGCCGGCGTACCGGCGGGCGCGAGGATGCCCCACCAGTTGCTCACCTCGAATCCCGGCAGGCCGGCTTCCGATATGGTCGGCACGTCGGGCACCGCACTCATGCGCTTCGCGCTGCTCACGCCGAGCGCCTTCAGCTTGCCCGAGCGCACGTGCGGCATCATCTGCACCAGGCTGCCGAGGTTGAAATGCACCTGCCCGCCGATGGTGTCGGTCAGCGCCGGCCCGCCGCCCTTGTATTGCACGATGACGAAGTTCGTCTTCGACTGCAGGCGAAAAAGCTCGGTCGCCATGTGCTGGAAGCTGCCGATGCCCGCGGCAGCCGCGTTCAACTCTCCAGGTTTTTGTTGGACGAGATTCAACAAGTCCTGGACCGAGTTCACCGGCGAGTTCGCCGGCACGACGAGGAGCGCGGGGCCGCTTCCAAGCATCGACACCGGTGCGAAGGACTTCATGATGTCCTGCGGCAGGCGATTGAACGCGATGCTCGTCGGCAGCGCGGTCGAGATGAGGAGCAGCGTGTAGCCATCGGGCGGCGATTTCGCCGCCTCGTTCGTGCCGATGACGCCGCCCGCGCCGCCGCGGTTGTCGATCACCACACCCTGGCCGAGCTTTTCTGAGAGCTGCTGGCCCATGGCGCGGCCAACCACGTCGTTCGAGCCGCCGGGTGGGAACGGAATGATGAGCCGGATCGGTTTCGTCGGATAAGCCTGTGCAGCCGCGCAGGCGCAGAAGACGGCGAGGAGAAGCGCGAGGACGGTTTTCATGGCGTCAATGCTACCCGCCTCACCGGTAGCCGGCGGTACTCGGCCGACTGCATTTCGTGCAACCGACTCACCGTGCGCTGGAAGTCCGCCGCGTTCTGCCCCTCGGTGAAGAGCTCCTCGGGTGGCGCCTCAGCCGAGAGCACGAGCTTCACGCGCTCGTCGTAGAGCACATCGACGAGCCAGGTAAAGCGCCGCGCCGCGTCCGACTGGCGCGCCGACATGCGCGGCACGCCGGACACGATGAGCGTGTGAAAGCGCTTGGCGAGATCGACGTAGTCGGCGTAGGAGCGCGGCCCGCCGCAAAGCGCCTGGAAGTCGAACCACACCACGCCGCCCGCGCGCTTGCGGTAGGGGATGGTGCGTCCTTCGACATCCAGGGGATGCCATTCCTCCTGCACGTCCTTCAACTCCTCGAAGATCTGCGCGAGCGGCCCTTCCTCGAGGTGATAGACGCGCACCTGCTCCATCTTTAGGCGCCGGTAATCCGTGCCGCCGTCGACCGAAACCACATCGAGCCGGCTCTGGATGAGCTCGATCGCCGGAAGGAAGCGTTCGCGCTGCAGCCCGCCGGGGTAGAGCTGGTCGGGGTGATAGTTCGACGTCATCACGAACTCGACGCTGCGCTCCATCACCTGCTCGAAGAAGCGTCCGAAAATCATCGCGTCGGCGATGTCCGAGACGTGGAACTCGTCGAAACAGATGAGGCGGTGGCGCCGGGCGGTGCGCGCCGCCACCTCCGTAATCGGATCCTCGGCGCCTTTCAGCTCGTCCAGCTCGCGATGGATCTCGCGCATGAAGTGATGGAAGTGCACGCGGCGCTTGCGTGCAAGCGGCACGCACAAGAAAAAGGCGTCCATCAGGAAGCTCTTCCCGCGCCCCACCGGGCCCCAGAGATACACGCCCTTCGGAAGCGGCGGCTTGACCAGCAGGCGCTTCAGTGCGCTCGAGCGGCGGCGCTTATACGCGCTCCAGTCTTCGTACAAGTGTTGCAGGCGCTCGACCGCGCGCCACTGCGAAGGATCCTGAACGAAGCCGCGGCGCTCGAGGTTCTGCCGGTAGTACGAAACTACGTCCTGGCTCAAATGTTGAGCGAGCGCTTGTCGACGCCGAGCGCCGCGTCCTTGAGCGCTTCGGCGAGCGACGGATGCGCATGGCAAATCATGCCCACGTCTTCGGACGAGGCGCGGAACTCCATGGCGAGCACCGCCTCGGCGATCAGCTCGGCGGCGTACGGCCCCATGATGTGCACGCCGAGGATCTCGTCGGTCTTCGCGTGCGCGAGCACCTTCGCCATGCCAGCCGTGTCGCCGAGCGCGCGCGCTCGTGCATTCGCCGAAAAGGGAAATACGCCGGCGCGGTACTGGACGCCTTCGCTCTTCAGCTGCTGCTCGGTTTTGCCGACCCAGGCGATCTCGGGGTTCGTATAGATCACCCAGGGAATGGTGTTGAAGTCGAGGTGTGGCTTCTGCCCGGCGATGCGCTCGGCCACCACCACGCCTTCCTCTTCGGCCTTGTGCGCGAGCATCGGCCCGCGCACCACGTCGCCGATCGCCCACACGCCGGGCAGGTTGGTGCGGCACTCGTCGTCCACGGCGATGAAGCCGCGCTCATCGAGCGCAAGGCCCACGCCGGCCGCGTTCAGCCCCTCGGTATTGGGCACGCGCCCAATCGAGACGATGAGCCGATCGAACTCAGCGGTTTTGTCTCCGTACTGAACCGAAACGGTCTTCTTGCGCTCCACCTTGGTGATGTTGACGCCGAGCTCGATTTTTAGCCCCTGCTTGGCGAAGAGCTTCGCCGCCTCCTTGGCGATCTGCTCATCGGCCGCCCCCAGGAAGGTCGGCAGCGCTTCGAGCAGCGTCACTTCCGAACCCAGCCGCCGCCAGACGCTCCCCATTTCCAGGCCGATCACTCCCGCACCGATCACGCCGAGACGCCTGGGCACCTCGGGGATGGCGAGCGCCCCAGTGTTGGAGAGGATGAGCTTTTCATCAAATTCGACGCCCGGCAGCGCACGCGGGCTGGAGCCCGTCGCCACAATCACATTCTTGGCGTTGAGCACCTCCTCGCCGACCCGGATCTCGTTTGGCGAGGCTCCAAAGCCGCCGCGGCCGTGGAAGAAGTCGATCTTGTTCTTCTTGAAAAGGTAGACGATGCCGTCGTTGTTCGACTTCACCACCTTGTCCTTGCGCTTCAGCATCTGCGCGAGGTCGAGCTCGAGGCCCTTCACTTTCACGCCGTGCTCGGCGAAGCCGTGGCCGACGTGCTCGAAGTTCTCCGAGGACTGAAGGAGGGCCTTGGAAGGGATGCAACCGACGTTGGTGCATGTCCCGCCAAGCGCGGGCTTGCCGCCGGCGCCTTTCCATTCGTCGATGCAGGCGGTGGTGAGCCCGAGCTGCGCGGCGCGGATAGCGGCGATGTAGCCGCCGGGGCCGCCGCCGATCACGACGACGTCAAAGCTCTTCATTCGGAACAAAGATCCACAGCACGACGTAGGCGAAAAGCGTGAAGCCGCCGATCACGAGGCCGAGGACGAAAACGGCGCGCCAGATCCACGCCGCCACGCCCGTTAGCCGGCCGAGTCCTCCGCACACGCCTCCGATCCAGCGATCGCGGTGCGAGCGCCGCAGCCGGTTGATCGCAAGCCCGGCCCCCGGTCCAGGCGCTGAGGCGAGCAGGCGCGCTTTCGCCTGGTCGTATTCCGCCTGTGTGAGCGCGCCCTTCGCGAGCAGCTGGTGCAGCTTCTCGAGCTGGTCGGCCTCCGACATCAGATCTCCAGGATCAGGCGAGCCGGATCCTCCAGCGCCTCTTTGATGCTTACAAGAAACAAGACAGCTTCGCGGCCATCGATGATGCGGTGGTCATACGAAAGCGCGAGGTAGTTCATCGGTCGTACCACCACCTGGCCATTCTCGACCACGGCGCGATCCTTGGTGGCATGCACGCCGAGGATGGCGGACTGCGGCGGATTGATGATCGGCGTGGAAAGCATCGAGCCGAACACGCCGCCGTTCGAAATGGAGAACGTGCCGCCGGTCAGCTCCTCGATGGAAAGCTTTCCGTCCTGCGCGCGCTTGCCGAAGTCGCCGATCTTCTTCTCGATCTCGGCGAAGCTCATGCGATCGGCGTCGCGCACGATGGGCACGACGAGA